>NZ_JAOVFN010000005.1:0-143224 GCF_034650275.1 Acinetobacter sp. IRS14 | reverse complement strand
ATGGTGGGCGCTGACGGGATCGAACCGCCGACATTCTGCTTGTAAGGCAGACGCTCTACCAACTGAGCTAAGCGCCCTTAACGTCTTCATCGTTTGTGAGGTGCATTATAGAGAATCTTTAACAGGTGTCAAACGCTTTTCGACTTCTTTTTAAAAAAATGCGAATGAATGATTAAAAATAAGTCATTATTAAGTAAAAAACAATTTTTTGTATTTTATTTAAACACTTATTTCAATATTTATCACATTTACACAGCTCATCAAGATTAGATAAAACTCGCTCTCAGGTTAAAGATTGTTCAGATAAATAAACTAACGCATCTTCAGCAACTAAATCAAATAGCTCAATGATTTCTTCATTACGCATTCGAACGCAGCCATGTGACATTGGCACCCCCATTGGTTGCGTATCTGGAGTCCCATGAATGTAAATGTAACGCTGCATGGTGTCGTGGCCTTCGCCTTTATTAAAACCTTCTTCTAGGCCATCTAACCAAAGAATACGAGAAAGTATCCAGTCTCGTTCAGGATATTGGGTAGCTAACTCAGTGCTATAAACCTCGCCTGTTGGCTTACGTGCAATAAAAACTGCATTTTGTGGGGACTCGGCACCAATTTTCTTTGCTACTCTATGCCATCCGCGTGGTGTTCTACCTGTGTTTTCCTGCTCACCAATTCCATTCTTTCCTGTAGAAATGACATAAAACTTATTATGTTTAGGCAAAGTTAATGTTTGGTTTGCTAAATCGATAAGAACATCAGCATCTTCGAGCTTAAATTGAGACATTGAACTTATTCTCTTATATCAACTCAAGTACATTGAGTTTAATTAAAAAATTATTGTAAGGGCTTGTCTTGCACTGGAAATAAAAGATTATCAATCTTCTTTTATCTACGCGCAGTTTCACTGCTTGTCTTACGCCAAAATAAAAGATTATCAATCTTTTATTTTGGCTCAGGGCGTAGCCATAACCAAACTGCAACGATGAACATAGTAAGATCAGTAAAAACCTTGACTAAAAGTGGTGCTGAAGTGAATAGCATGATAATTCCGCTAATCGCCATCATTATGCTTGCAATCCACTTCGCTTTACGAGGCACTGTGCCATTGGCTCGCCAATCACGTAGCGTTGGACCATATTTAGGATGATTTAACAACCAATTATCCATTTGTGGCCAGCCTTTTGACGCAGCCCAAGCAGCCAGAATCAAAAACACTGTTGTTGGCATACCTGGTAAAATTGCTCCAATAATGCCTAGCGTGATAAAAATCACGACTAAAGAGCGCCAGAACAATGTTCGCATATATAAACCTTAACCTGCTGTTAGCGTTAGTATAAAGTGTTTTTCTAATATTTTTTGTTGATCCGTTATGAAATTAGGATGAATTACTTCGAGTATTAAATGTATGAATATTGCCTCAGTTAAAACGTCCTATTTCGAGCCATGGCTTCAATTTCAACACCCTATAGTTCGACAGCTCGCTTTTTGTATTGCTAGCCCAAATTTACTATGTCAAATACCAAAAAGTTTATGTATACAACATCTTTTTAAGCTACATACAAGTGAGTTTTGGGAAGTTCATTTTCAAAATTATTTACCGCGATTGAAAGAGCTTGACCAAACTCCAGAGCCTTTAATTCAGTTTTTATCTCAGCTTAAAAGTACACGTCTAGGTTTACGCTTTGAACATCTACTCTGGTTTTGGTTGCAAGAGGATCAGTATCACCCCTATCAGCTCTTAGGACATAGTATTCAAAAAATTGAGGGAGCAAAAACTTTAGGAGAACTAGATTTTTTAATTTTAAATAAAGAAACTCAAGAAATTGAACACTGGGAGGTAGCCTTAAAATATTATCTCGGTGAGGCAGATTTACATTTAGAACAATGGATTGGCTTAAACCGTCAGGATACTTTAAGCAAAAAGCTTTATCACTTTACGAACAAACAATTTCAGTTTCCTGAAGCCTTAGACTTTGAAATTCAACAACGTTTTTCAGTTTTAAAGGGCCAGCTTTATCTTCCTCTAGATTTAAATTTACAACAGCCCCTACCTGAATGGATAAATTTACAGCGTCGTTTAGGATATTGGGGCACCATAATTCCCCATTCCTCTTTTTATCGATTAGAAAGACACGAATGGCTGTGTCCAAATAAACAACCTAGTTCCGTCCCAGCACATTGGTGGACAGATGGTTTATATTGTAAAAATGGTCAGGAGGTTCTGTTTTATATGTTTAGACACCCTTCATATTTAAAATTTCAGTCCAACTTCCAGAAATTTAAATAATTAACAATAAATTTAAGATTCTAGAAACATTTTATAACGTTTTTACTATTAAACAGTTATGTTTCTTTTTCCGTTTGTTTTTTAATCTAAATTTACTTCATTATTAAATTTAAACGGAGAAAATGATGAAAAAAGTTTTAGCTGCTTCTGTCATGATTGCTGTTGTTTTAACAGGCTGTAATACGTTTAAGGGTTTTGGTAAAGATGTTTCTAAAGCAGGTGATGCCGTAACGAATACTGCTGAAAAAACACAAGATAAAATGTAAGTTAGAGTTATCACTAAAAAACCTTATCGTTCCGATAAGGTTTTTTTATTTTTACGTACCCATCACGTAGAGATTCGCCTATTATATCGGACTATATTTCACCTGATCAGCACGCAATTTCCGGTATGAACCATTCAGATACTCTCTCGCTTAGCCTAGAACTTTTACAACAACCTTCTGTTACTCCAGTTGATCATACTTGTCAGACCATCATGGCAGACCGCTTACGCCAAGTTGGTTTTCATATTGAACCAATGCGTTTTGGTGATGTAGATAATCTCTGGGCACGCCGCGGAACTGAAGAGCCTGTATTTTGTTTTGCAGGTCATACTGATGTCGTTCCGACAGGTAAATTAGAAGCATGGAATTCAGATCCATTTGCACCTGAAATCCGCGATGGAAAATTATATGGCCGCGGTTCGGCAGATATGAAAACAGCTTTGGCAGCTATGGTTGTTGCATCTGAGCGTTTTGTAGCAAAACATCCAAACCATAAAGGTTCTATCGCATTTCTGATTACTTCAGATGAGGAAGGCCCTGCTGTTAACGGTACGGTCAAAGTTATTGAGACTCTTGAAGAACGTAACGAAAAAATTAAATGGTGTTTGGTAGGTGAACCCTCAAGTACTCATAAACTAGGTGATATTGTTAAAAATGGGCGTCGTGGTTCGCTTAATGCAGTATTGAAAGTCCAAGGTAAACAAGGCCATGTTGCTTATCCACATTTAGCACTTAACCCAATTCATGAGGCATCACCTGCTTTAACAGAGCTATGCCAAACCGTTTGGGATAATGGAAATGAATATTTCCCAGCAACATCATTTCAGATTTCAAATATTCATGCTGGAACTGGTGCAACCAACGTAATTCCGGGTACTTTAGAAGTTACTTTTAACTTCCGTTATTCAACAGAAGTGACAGCTGAACAGCTTAAACAACGTGTTCATGAGATTTTAGATAAACACGGTTTAAAATATGAAATCGTTTGGAATTTGTCTGGTTTACCTTTCCTGACTCCAATCGGTGAACTCGTTAATGCCGCTCAAACTGCTATTTTAAATGTAACGGGTACTGAAACTGAGCTTTCAACAAGTGGTGGTACTTCGGACGGACGTTTTATTGCTCCGACAGGTGCACAGGTATTGGAGTTAGGAGTTCTTAACGCAACAATTCATCAAATTAATGAACATGTTGACGTGCATGACCTCGATCCCCTGACTGATATTTATGAGCAAATTTTAGAAAATTTATTAGCTAAATAAAAATTAAAAAGGAACTCAAATGAGTTCCTTTTTTTTATAGATGAAGCGAGTTTTGGATATATTGCAAATTAGGAACGTGGTAGCGTTGATTCTCCATTCGCACATATTTAAATACACTTGGATTCTGTAAAGTATCTTGTATATCCTCATTTTCATCTACGACTTCAGAAATACGTAAACGAACTGAAGCTGGCATCGATTTACAGATGAGTGCAAAACGTTGGCTAATATCTTCACTTTCAATAACCAATGCCACCGCTCGCGAGTCAACTTCATTATGCAATGAATAGACCGGAAGCTTTACGTCATGCCATTCAATATGCTTAATGCCATTTTTGACATCCATCGCTGATAACACTATGTTTTGTGGCAATAGCATTGGCACTTGCTGATTACATTCAATAATATATGCATCAATAAAACCAGTTGAAACAGTAATTAAATGTTGAAGCTCTTGCTGATCCATTTCATTAATTAATGATGTACTTATCTGATTTTTCATTAGGCAAGTTCCTCTTCACGTGTCGTGAAAAAAGCATCAATATTGTGAAGTAAGTCTTCTTCTTGGAAAGGTTTACCCATGTATTGGTTAACCCCTAAAGCAAATGCTCGTTCACGGTGTTTTTCACCAGTTCTTGATGTAATCATAATGACTGGCATATGTTGATGTAGATCATGATGTCGTACGAGGTTAAGTACCTCAAAACCATCCATTCGCGGCATTTCAATATCAAGCAACATCAGATCTGGTTTAATATTTTCCAACTGCTCAATTGCATCAATACCATCTTTAGCAGTGACTACGTCATAGCCTTGGCGTTCGAGTAAACGAGTCGTCACCTTACGGACTGTAACAGAGTCATCTACAATCATAATGAGACGGCGTTCGTCAGACTCGCGTTGTCTATAGACAGTCTCATTGAGCGACTTATGTCGACGAGTAGACTGAATTTGGCGAGCAATATTTTGTCCATCTAAAATGAGACAAACTTGACCATCACCTAAAATAGTTGCACCTGCAATCGCACCAATACTAGAGAACTGCTGCCCGATTGGCTTAACTACAATCTGCGCTCGTGAACCAATAAGCTGATCAACCAATAATGCAATTGTTTGTCCATTATTGGCCTTAATCATTAATACTGGTAGCGAATACATCATCCCACTTAAACGTGGAATCGGCTGATTACCAACAAACTCAGATAAATAGCGTAATGGGTAGCGTTTATTTTCAAATTCAAAGAACTCTTGTGCACTTCCAAAATACTGTTCTAATGAGATTGGTGAAACTCGAACAATTCGATCAATTTGAGCCAACGGAATTGCAAATTGTTGATCAGCAACTTTAACCATCAAGGCATCACTAACCGCTACTGTGGTTGGAACACGTATAGTAAAAATTGTTCCTTGCCCATAAACGGAGTCAACAGTCACATGTCCGCCCAAAGCTTTAATATCACTTTGTACAACATCAAGCCCTACACCACGACCTGAAATCTGAGTGACTTGATCGGCTGTACTTAATCCTGGATGGAAAATCAACTGCAAAATATCTTGATGTTCTAATACTTGTTCAGAATTAATCAAACCAGACAAGAGAGCCTTTTGACGGACCTTCTCGATATCAATACCTCGACCATCATCTTTAAACGTAACAACAACATCGGTACCTTGACGGTGAATATTTAGTTCAATACGTCCAGTTTCTGGTTTTTGTGCTTGTTCACGTTGCACACGATCTTCTAGACCATGATCAATTGCATTTCGAAGCATGTGCTCAAGCGGTGTAACCAAACGCTCTAACATTGTCCGGTCTAGCTCACCTTCAGTATTATTAACAAAAAGTTCTGCTGGTCGATCTAACGCAGTAGAAGTCTGTCTCACAATTCGTTGTAAACGAGGTAGCAATCGAGAGAATGGTACTAGACGTGTTCGCATTAGCCCTTCTTGAATTTCGGCCTGAATACGTGATTGCTGTACCAATAAACTTTCGGTATCTCTGATTTTTTCGGATAATGTACTTTTGAAATCCACTAAGTCTGATGCAGATTCGGCAAGTGATTTCGATAATTGATTCAATGAAGAATATTGATCCATCTCTAGAGGATCAAATTCTGTATAACGAGAATGCTCAATACCGTGTTTTGCAATAATCTGAGTTTCTAATTCGCCTTCCATTCGACGTAACTGGTCTGCAAGTCGTTGAATGGCTAATTCCATTTCCACCAGCGTATGACCAAATTGGCTAAGATCCATTTCAATTCGTGAACGGTTAATCGAATTTTCACCAGACAAATCAATCATTTTCTCGATTAAGTCTGCTGAAACACGGATCATCTCATTATTTTGTTCAAGATGCTGGGTTTGTTCCCATGCACCCATCATTGGTGGCGGTTCTGTACCATCACCTTGCACAAAACTCATTACAGGTTCCGTGCCAAATAGATCAGTTCTAGTCAATTTACTCGGAATTTGAATTGCAGTTTCAATAAACTGAATATTTTCTAGACTGTGCTGTAATCCATCGAAGTGTTGATAATTTTGCTTAAAAATTGCCTCTTTTAGCCAGACAATCGCACTTTCTAATAAGTTGTCATAAATATTTGAGCTAAAATGATAAAGCGCAAATTTTTCAAAAGCATTCTCAAGTTGATAAGCAATTGCTTGCACAGTTTCTAGTCCCAACATACGGGAACCACCCTTCAAACTGTGCACTGCTCTTTGTAGCTGAAGCAAGATACTACGATTGGTACGCTGTTCAAACCATTGCTTTAACAGATGATCGGCCATCTCTAAAAGCTCGGCCGCTTCCTCCATAAATGTCTGCTCGACAACAGAATCAATATCCTGATCTTGGATAATGTCTGTATAGCCTTCTGCATCAAAAACTTGTAATTCTGTGTGCTCAACAAGTCGAGTATTAGACTCAACAATCTGCTCAAAATTAGAAGTTAACTCATCGAGATTTAACGCAATATCGTGTATAGCTTCTTGCTGTAATACTTCAACATTTAATTCTGGTATAACATCTGTTTCAGACTCTGCTTGCATCTCTTTAACAACAGAGCCAAGTGACTCATATACCTTACCGGCATTCTTAAGCGCTTGAATAGTATGAGAAGCCGCATAATCTATATGCTGCTCACGTACTATTTGTAGACGGTCAGCTAAATCATCTTGAACCAGACGGATAAAATCAATAAGAGCAGATGAAGCAACCAACTGTCTTTGAATGATGCGCTCATAAATACTTTCTAATTCATGTGCAATTAAACCAATATAATTTGCCTGAATCATATTTGCCCCACCTTTTAAGGTATGCAAATAACGCATCAGATTATTAAGAGCAGCAAAGTTCTCTTGATCATTAACCCAAACATTAAGATCTGTATCCATTCCTTCAAGTAACTCATCGGCTTCTTCAAGAAAAATATCTAACAGTTCTGGATCAAAATAACGATTTACGTGCTCAGTAGTCATGAACTGGCGATCTAAATGCATACTCTGACTCATTGCTACATGATCAGTTAATACATTTTCGATAGATGCCGGAGATTCATGTGATGTTTGTTCTACATCAACACTGAATAACGACTCAACAACATCCTGATTATCTAATGGTTCAGAATTAAGGCTCGGAATATGTTGGGTATATAGTTTTAGCTCTTCCAAAACATTTTGGTGCTGCTCAATGATACTAACTCGTTGACCCGCAGCTAATGCGTCAAATAACTGAATTAATTGTTGATGTGCTTTCTGATAAATTTCAAAAACATAATCTGATTGCAATAAATCAGGTCGATCAAGCAATACGTCATAGCTATCTTTTAGTTGGTTCGTATATTCATATAAACCAACCATGGCCTGAGACTGAGTATGTTGCAGTAACAAGTTAGCTTGTTCACTTAATCGTTCAAGATAGTGAGGAAACTCAGAACGAATTCCCTTCTCAAAATCTAACTCTGCATCAAGCAATTCTGAAACATCGAGCTGTAACAGCTGAGATACTAGACCATGTGGAGGCATGAGTGGGCTTGAATGCTCCCCATGCTGCTCCATATAAGCATCCCAAACTTGGTTAAACTGTTTCAGATTAGAATCTAATTGGTCATTAGAGCAATGCGCAGCTAATAGATCTAAACAATTTCGAATAAACTGTCTGTAATCACGGAGTAGTAATATCTCTTCTGAATGAGAAGAAAGTTCTTCTTGTAATAAGATTTTGAATAAATGCTCAACCTTCGTACTAGCATCAAAAATTGCTTCTACCTGAGCCATTGCCGAGCTACCGCGCAATGTATGTAATGCACGGATGAGCGCATTATAACTTTCGTGCTGATGTATTTCTTGTTCTAAAAATTGATCAATGGTCGCTAAATGCTCTTCTGCTTCTTCCATAAATAAAACTAAGGTTTCAGCAAGATTATGTTCACTTTCTATCGTGGTTTCTAGGATTAAATTATCTGACGCCTGCTCTAAATCATTCACCTCTAAACCAGTCTTAGTTTCCGCAGTGAGAGTATCAGACAATAATAAAAGTTCTTCTAAAGCAGGCTCTAAACTTTGCTGTTGTTGTAATTGTTGTCCCAATAGAATAAGAGGCCTAAAATCTACTGCATGTTCCTTTTTAGATTTAAAGTCATCTACTAATTTAAAGAAATAGAACTTAAATACCAACTGAACATATTGTTGGATGTTAGGAGTTAATGTGAGACTCTCATTGATGATCCGATTAAGCGTATCTTCTACAGTCCAAGCAAGCTCAGCAGAGGATTTCGCTGCAATCATTCGCCCTGAACCTTTCAAGGTATGAAAATGGCGACGGATCTCAGTCAGCGTAGCAACATTTTTAGATTGCATCCATTCATGAATCAAAGATTGCAATTCAACAAAAATTTCTTCAATTTCTTCAACGAAGATATCAAGAAATTCAGCATCTTGTTGAGAATAGCTATCTTCCGGTAGCATCATTGCTTCAGTTAAAGTTTTTAATATTTCTTTCATAGCAAAGGCTTCTTTTGCTTGTCTCCTAAATGGAGAAAAACGACAGAGTCAACACCAGATAAATAGCTGTGTCCCCAATATTTACCTAGCGTTCTTAATACTTTTTAAAAGGATAGCTATTATAGAAACAGCTATCCTCGTCCCCAATTTAATCAGGTAATTTAAAGTCCGTTACCGATTCACGTAATGACTCTGCCATATTTGCTAATTCAGAAACCGAACGTGCTGTATCGAATGTTGCAGTTGTGGTTTGCGAAGTAATTTCTTGTACGACGGTCATCGTTGTCGCAATATGACTCGCAGATGCAGACTGAAGTTTTGCTGCATCAGAAATGCTGGCCATTAAGTTTGCCAAGTCACCAGATACTTTTTGAATCTCGTCCAAGGCAATACCCGCATCTTTTGCCAAGTTCGCTCCGCGTACTACCTCAGTTGTTGTTTGTTCCATTGAAATAACAGCTTCGTTAGTATCGGTCTGAATTGTTTTAACCAGAGTTTCGATCTGTTTAGTTGCTGATGCGGAACGTTCTGCAAGACGCTGTACTTCATCTGCAACCACGGCAAAACCACGTCCAGCCTCACCTGCCATAGATGCTTGAATTGCCGCATTTAATGCAAGAATGTTTGTTTGGTCCGCAATGTCGTTAATTAACGATACGATGTTACCAATTTCTTGTGAAGACTCACCCAAACGTTTAATACGTTTAGAGGTTTCCTGAATCTGTTCACGAATCGTGTCCATACCTTCAATTGAACGGTTTACCACTTGTGCGCCATTAGAAGCAATTTGTACCGAACGTTCTGCTACTTCGGTAGATTCCGATGCATTTGAAGATACTTGGTCAATTGATTGCGCCATTTCATTCATTGCGGTTGATGCGCCGGCAATCTCTTGTGCCTGATGCTCTGATGCTTCTGCCAACTGGTTAGTAATATTCTGTGTATCATGCGTATAGCGGGCAACTTCCTGAGAAGTTTCATGAATTCGGGATACAAGATCACGTAATTGGTCAATCGCAAAGTTAATCGAGTCGGCAATTGCTCCCGTAAAGTCCTCAGATACCGTTGCATATGAACGCAAGTCACCGTCTGCCAAGTCGGCGATTTCATCTAGTAAACGTAAAATCGCGTTTTGGTTACGGTCATATTCTTCTTGCAAGATAGCTACACGTTGTTTATCTGCTTTACTACGAAGTGATAAAAGCTTTAAGACTGAACTAATTAAACCAAGAAGTGACAAGGTAAGAAGTGCAACTAAAGCAAATGCTTTCCAACCATATTGTGTTTGCTTAGAAAGATCACCCAATACAGATAACATTTCATCAGATTCCGATAAGATCTCGCCTGATGACTGACGTACGTTTACAATCTGATCTGTATGCTGAAGAACTGATGCCGCTGCAGATTTTAAAACTTTATCATATTCAGATTTAATACCTTCCAAAGACTCACGTACTTCCGGAGACTCAACTCTAGCAACACCCAATTCAGCATTTCCGTTTAGCTGTGCATTTAAATACACACCAAACGTCTCAATATCCACACCAAAGTCATGTGCTGAGGTCTGAGAATTTTCTGTACCAACCAAAACAGTGTTAATAGAGCGCAAAATACGTTCTGCAATAAATACTTGGTTCTTAGCAATAATCACCTGACTACTTGGTGCTTTTTCGCGAACCATCTTATCAACCATCAAGTTATATTCAGCCTGAATCTCTGGAATAGAATCACTAATCGAGATATTCATGTTATATAACTGATTAATTACGTCTTGATGTGACGAGATTAAGTTAATGTCATAAGACAAAGCTTTCCACAGAACCGCAACCTTTTTGTATTCTTTTGAAGATGTACCATGAATATTTTCAACATCTTTGATATTTTCTGCAAAAAGTTTATTTGATTCAGCTAACTCTTTCATCGCTTTAGGTGAACCAGAAGCCGTTGCTTCAGTAGCCTGTCTAGAAATCGTTTGTGATAATAAACGCAACTCACCCAAACTACGTGTTAATTCGTTATGTCGAGGTACGCTATAAAATAAATAAACGAGCGAAGTTAAAGCAAATACCAAACATAACAACGCTACATAAAGGATAGGCTTGGACTTTTCACTTTCCCCAAATAAACTGGCGTATTGCTCAATTCCTGACTGGATTTTTGCAATAAAATTGAGACCCGGTTTTTCGGACGCAACACGATTGCCGCCTTTCTTTTTAAGCTTAAAGCCCATAGCTTCTCCCCAGAAAATACTCTGTTTTTCACAGCGTAAAAAAATTAGTTTATAAATTTTGTCGATGCATTCATGTAATGTGGGTTTTGCAATAAACGACTAAATAAAAAGACATGCCAATGCTGGTTATGTTGGTGAAAATAACCTTGGCAATAATCTTTTAGATTTTCCTCTAAGTCTAAGCTTTGAGAAAAAAAACTTTTTTTATTAAAGTGCTGAATCCCCAAGACCTGATCCACAACCAACCCCACATACTGGTCGTGATGGCTAATACATAACACTTTTTGGGCAGACGAAAATGTACTTCGTTGCCCTGAAATAAAATGAGCCAAATCAGAAACTGAAAGTAACCTTCCCCGAATGTTCGCTAAACCTTTTACCCAACTTTGAGCATTTGGAACTGGCGTATATTTCGGTGGATAGATAACTTCTGACACTTCCCCAAGTGGTGCGACGAAGTATTGCCCTCTCATTTCAAAAGCAATCCCTGACCATCGCTGTGCTTCATTTTGAACTGAAGCGTAATTCTTATTACCCCGTTTAGACAAACGAAGTAACTCGATAAATCCATTCGCTGCCATACTCGATCCTATAAAACGGGCAGATAATCCCGTTATTTATGTTTTTATGGATGGATGAGTTAATTTAGAAATTGTTTAATTACATCAATCAATTGCTTTTCTTCGATAGGTTTAATCAAATAATCGATTGCACCTTGACGCTTACCCCATACTCGGTCAGTTGCCTGATCTTTAGTACTCACAATAACAACAGGAATATGCTTAGTGTCTTCATCGCGGGTAATCTGACGTGTTGCCTGAAAACCATTTACACCAGGCATAACAACATCCATTAACACCAAGTCAGGCTGTTCAGCTTTTGCTAAAGTTACACCATCTGCACCATTAGATGCTTCAAGTACATCATAGCCATGCTTGGTTAGAATTTCTCTAAAACGATAAGTTTCTGTTGGTGAGTCATCAACAATAAGAATACGTGCCATTTCTTTGCCCTTAAATTACTTAATTATGAACTTACATGATTACGAATCGCGTTTAACAATTCGTCTTTGCTAAAAGGTTTCGTCAAGTATTCATCTGAACCTACCACACGCCCTTTTGCCTGATCAAATAAACCATCTTTACTAGAGAGCATGATAACGGGAATGTTCTGATAATTTTGAGAGTTTTTAATCAAAGCGCAAGTTTGATAACCGTCTAAACGAGGCATCATGATATCGACAAAAACAATATCTGGATTTGCCTCTGCAATTTTGGACAAAGCTTCAAATCCATCCACCGCAGTAATCACTTCACAGCCTTCTCGCTGTAATAAAGTTTCGGCTGTTCGGCGAATGGTTTTTGAGTCATCAATTACCATTACTTTCAGATTTTGGAATGCATCTTCCATTTAATCTTCCATCCCCATAAATATAAAATATAAATGCAATTTAACTTAAATTTGTTTTTACGCATTTATACGCATTTTTAACATATCTCACAGTCTATTTTCAATGAGGCATTTTTGTCTACTTTCTCATTTATAAACAATAACTTTTAACCTCATCACACTTTAATTAAAATTATCATTTTTTTTATAATGACTATATTTTTATTCAGCTAAATAATAACTAATATATTAAAGATTAATTATTTAAAAATAAGCAATTTAGCTTTCTTTTTTTGGGGATATTCAATGAATAATCGGATGAAATATGCCTTTTATAGGAACTGCTTGTCTGTATCTATAGGCATTATTTCCTTCGGTTCGCTCTGTTTTTCAACAACCTTGGCTCTAGCGGATACTTCTAAAGTGGTCTGGTATCGTTATTATGATCAACACGGTACGGCCAATATCAGTACATCTGTCACCCCGGCTCACATTCGTTACGGGTATGAAGTTCTAGATCAAAATATGCAAGTGATTAAAAGAAACCACTCTTATAGTGCCGAGGCTGATTTAAATCAATCAGGTCAACGAGCATTATCGGCACGGCATAGAGAACTAGATATCAAATTAAAAAATGCATATAGCAATAGTAAGACAGCCATGCTTAAAAGAGATCAAGCATTACTTGCTATAAAGAAGCAAATTAACTATCAAGAGGAACAACTCGACCAGTTACAACAAGACAAAATTTTATTTAAGCGTCAAGAAATGGAATATTTCAGAAAGCGAGAAGTCATTCCTGAGCGACATAAGACTTTGATTGAAAACAATCTAAATAATATTTACAGAGTCAAACAAACACTTGAAATACTTTCCAAGAATTACAAACGTACCAATAGCGAGTATGAAAACATTATCGAACGTTTAAAAAAGCTTGAATAACTGTAAAGGTTTATCAAGAATAGGGGCAAAATAAAATTTGAACTATAGGATGATGCTGTATGCACAAGATGCATCTCACCCCTTCCACTATTTTTAAACTGAGTATTATTAGTTTATGTTTGATTTTAGCTGCATGTAATCAGCAAGAAACGACTAAAACAACGGCATCAGCTCCAGCAAAAATTGAACTCATTCCTCAAGACCTGATTGCAGTTAAAGAAGGAGCACTTGACTCTCAAACTGCATTTACGGGAACCATCCGTGCGGTTCAGCAAAGTTCAATTCAGGCTCAAGTGAGTGCCACGGCGACGACTGTAACTACAAATGTTGGTCAACAGGTACAAAAAGGCCAAGTTTTAGTGAGATTGAACAATCAAGACAATGTTGCACGATTAGCACAAGCGCGCGCCAACCTCGCATCAGCTCAGTCACAAGCTGAACTTGCACGCAATTTAATGAACCGAAAGCAAAGACTTTTTAATCAAGGGTTTATTGCTCGTGTCGAGTTTGAACAGAGTCAGGTTGACTATAAAGGACAACTTGAAAGTGTAAAGGCCCAACAAGCGAATGTTGATATTGCTCGTAAGGCTGATCAAGACGGCATTATTACCAGCCCAATTTCAGGCGTCATTACTAAACGACAAGTCGAACCTGGTCAAACTGTATCTGTTGGTCAAACATTATTTGAAATCGTAAATCCAGACCAACTTGAAATACAAGCCAAGATACCAATTGAGCAACAGTCTGCTCTTAAAGTCGGTAGCAGCATTCAATATCAGATTCAGGGAAATTCTAAGCAATTAAATGCGACGCTTACGCGTATTTCACCTGTTGCTGATCAAGAGAGCCGACAAATCGAATTTTTTGCCGTTCCTAAAGAAAAATTTGATTCGTTAAGCATTGGTGCTTTCATTAATGGAAATATTCTCCGTAATGACACTCAGCAAGGCCAAACGATTCCTTTAGACAGCATTCAAAATATGCAACATGAGCCTTTTGTATGGGTGGTACGTAATCACACCATTCAAAAAGTTAAAATTCGTGTGATTGAACAGCGCTATAACGACAATATTGCTTTAGTTGATGGCCTACAACGCACAGATCTAGTGAGCCGTATTCAATTTGAAGATTCCGACATTAATAAAAAAGTGACGGTTACAACCGAAAAAAATAAATAAGGTAGCAAATAGCATATGTGGTTTACTCGAATCAGTGTGAAATATCCCGTTTTTACTATTATGATGATGCTCAGCTTAATGGTACTCGGGTTAGCTTCTTGGAAACGGATGACGGTTGAAGAGTTTCCGAACGTCGATTTCCCATTCGTAGTAGTGACTACGCAATATGCTGGTGCGTCACCTGAAGCTGTCGAATCAGATATTACAAAAAAACTCGAAGATCAGATCAATACAATTTCAGGGATTAAACAAATCACTTCACGCTCAAGTGAAGGCTTTTCGATGATTGTGGCTGAGTTTAATCTCGATACTTCATCAGCCCTTGCAGCACAAGATGTTCGTGACAAAATTGCTCCAGTCACAGCCCAATTTCGTGATGAAATTGATACACCGATTGTACAACGCTACGACCCTTCTTCTAGCCCGATCATGTCAGTTGTATTTGAATCAAATAGCATGAGTTTGGCTCAATTAAGTTCATATGTAGATAAACGTATCGTGCCGCAGCTTAAAACAGTGTCTGGTGTCGGTAATGTGAATTTATTGGGGGATGCCAAACGGCAAATACGAATAAAAATTCTTCCTGAGCAATTGCAAAGTTACGGCATTGGTATTGATCAGGTCATTAATACGCTAAAAAATGAAAATATTGAAGTTCCCGCAGGAACCTTACAACAAAAGAATTCTGAACTGGTTGTACAGATTCAATCAAAGGTCATTCATCCACTTGCTTTTGGTGACTTGGTGATTGCCAATAAAAATGGTTCACCAATTTTTCTAAAGCAAATTGCAACGATTGAAGATACACAAGCCGAACTACAATCAAGCGCATTTTATAATGGAAGAACAGCGGTCTCTGTCGATATTTTAAAGAGTTCCGATGCCAATGTAATTCAGGTTGTCAATAAAACCTACCAAACTTTAGAGAAATTAAAAGCACAAATGCCTGCGGGTTTAAACTACAAAGTTGTGGCTGATAGCTCCAAAGGAATTCGTGCTTCAATTAAAGATGTGACCCGTACCATTATTGAAGGTGCTGCCTTAGCAGTTTTAATTGTTCTATTATTTTTAGGCTCTTTCCGCTCTACCGTCATTACAGGCTTAACCTTACCAATTACTTTGCTAGGAACCTTAACGTTCATTTGGGCTTTTGGTTTCAGCATTAATATGATGACATTATTAGCCCTATCGCTCAGTATTGGCCTCTTAATTGATGATGCGATTGTGGTTCGGGAAAATATTGTAAGACATACTGAACTTGGCAAAGATCATGTGACTGCTGCCCTAGAAGGCACAAAAGAAATTGGTTTAGCTGTACTCGCAACTACACTTACCATTGTAGCCGTATTTTTACCTGTCGCCTTCATGGGCGGGTTGATTGGACGTTTCTTTTATCAGTTTGGCGTAACGGTGAGTACAGCCGTTTTAATTTCAATGTTTATTAGTTTTACGCTCGATCCAATGCTTTCTGCTCACTGGAAAGATCCAATCAAGAAAAAAGATAATTGGCTACAACGCTTTTTTAACCATATTTCTAATGTGTTAGATCGACTGACTCATGTTTATGAAAAGCTCTTAAAGCTGGCTTTACGTTTCCGTTTCATCACAGTCATTATTGCAATTGTTTCACTATTTGCTGCACTAGGACTGTCTAAACTAATTGGGACCGAATTTGTACCTACCCCAGATAAAGGTGAAGTTCGTATTCAGTTTGAAACTCCTGTAGATGCATCCTTGGAATATACCCAAGCGAAATTACATCAAGTCGATAAAATTATTAGGCAGTTCCCCGATGTGGTTTCCACTTATGGCGTGGTCAACAGTGAGGTAGACTCTGGTAAAAACCATGCAGGTTTAGGTGTCACCTTGAAGCCAAAACAAGAACGTAGCTCAGATCTGAATACACTCAACAATGAGTTCCGTGATCGTTTGCAAAGTGTAGCGGGTATTCGAGTGACTTCTGTTGCAGCCGCGCAAGATTCTGTCTCTGGCGGACAAAAGCCAATCATGATCTCTATTAAAGGATCTGACCTAAATGAGCTACAGAAAATTTCAGATCGTTTTATTGCTGAAATGGAAAAAATTAAAGGTGTAGTTGATTTAGAAAGCTCATTGAAAGAACCTAAACCGACTCTGGGTGTCCACATTAATCGTGTACTGGCAAGTGACTTAGGTTTATCCGTTTCTCAGATTGCCAATGCGATTCGCCCATTAATTGCGGGTGATAATGTCACAACTTGGGAAGATCGCGATGGCGAAAATTATGATGTGAATGTACGTTTAAATGAAAATAAACGTATGCTTCCACAAGATGTGCAGAACCTATATCTCAATTCCAATAAGACCAATGCGACTGGGCAAAATATATTAGTTCCACTTAGCGCAGTTGCAACAACCGAAGAAAAACTCGGTGCTTCACAAATTAACCGACGTGATCTTGAGCGTGAAGTATTGATTGAGGCAAATACATCAGGACGACCTAGCGGCGACATTGGTCAAGACATCGATAAAATGCAAAAGGCATTTAAACTACCTGCTGGATATACATTTGATACCCAAGGGGCAAATGCTGACATGGCTGAATCTGCTGGATATGCATTAACAGCTATCACCCTTTCAATTGTGTTTATCTATATTGTTTTAGGTTCTCAGTTTAATAGCTTTATTCATCCTGCTGCAATTATGACCTCTTTACCATTGTCACTCATTGGTGTTTTTCTTGCCCTATTCTTGTTCAAAAGTACCCTAAATCTATTTTCGATTATTGGCATTATTATGTTGATGGGGCTCGTCACTAAAAATGCGATTTTGCTTATCGACTTTATTAAGAAAGCAATGGATCAGGGGACAAGCCGTTATGATGCTATTTTACAAGCGGGCAAAACTCGTTTACGTCCAATTTTAATGACAACAAGTGCTATGGTGATGGGGATGGTTCCTCTAGCTTTAGGTCTTGGCGAAGGCGGTGAGCAAAGCGCACCAATGGCTCACGCTGTGATTGGGGGAGTAATTACCTCCACCCTATTGACTCTTGTGGTTGTACCCGTCATTTTCACTTATCTAGATGACTTGAAAAACTTTATGCTGCGTCAAACTCGACGATTCATGTCATAATGCAGCGATTATCGTATAATCTGCGTTTTTATAACGCTTAACTTTTAGGACTTTTTCCATGCGCGCAAGCCGCTTTTTATTTGCAACGTTGAGAGAAACCCCAAATGATGCTGAAGTGATTTCACACCAGCTCATGTTACGTGCGGGGATGATTCGTAAATTGGCATCTGGTTTATATACATGGCTGCCGATGGGAACACGTGTGCTTAAAAAAGTAGATGCGATTGTTCGTGAAGAAATGAACCGCTCAGGCGCAATGGAAGTATTCATGCCCGTGACTCAACCCGCAAGTCTTTGGGAAGAATCGGGGCGATATGAACAATATGGTCCTGAATTATTACGCTTTAAAGATCGTCATACCAACCCATTCGTACTTGGGCCAACGCATGAAGAAGTTATTACAGACATGGCGCGTAACGAACTTAAAAGTTATAAGCAGCTTCCTGTAAATTTCTATCAAATTCAAACCAAATTCCGTGATGAAATTCGTCCACGTTTTGGTGTAATGCGTTCACGTGAGTTCATCATGAAAGATGCTTATTCTTTCCATGCAACTCAAGAATCGCTACAAGAAACTTATGACGTGATGTACGACACCTATAGCCGTATTTTCACCCGCTTAGGTCTAGACTTCCGCCCAGTACAAGCCGACACAGGTTCTATTGGTGGTTCAGCTTCACACGAATTCCACGTATTGGCTGCTAGTGGTGAAGATGACATCGCATTTTCAACTGAATCTGATTATGCAGCAAACGTTGAAATGGCTGAGGCTGTTTTAGTGGGTGAACGTGCAGCACCGACACAAGAATTTAAATTGGTTGAAACACCAAATCAAAAAACAATTGATGATGTATGTCAGTTCTTAAATGCAGACCCTAAGCAATCTGTGAAAGCTTTATTGGTTCAAGGTGTTGCTGACGAAAAAGGTAATGTTCCTGTTGTTGCTCTATTTGTACGTGGTGACCACGAACTTAATGAAATTAAAGCTGAGAAGCATCCTTTAGTGGCTGCCCCTCTTACTTTTGCAACTGAAGCACAACTTCAAGCATTTGGTTTAACTGCTGGCTTTACAGGTCCACAAGGTTTAGTCGAAAAAGGCTTAACTGTAATTGTTGACCGCGCTGCATCTGTTCTTTCAGATTTCGTTGCTGGTGCAAATGAAGCTGATAAACATGCTGTTGGCGTAAACTGGGAACGTGATGCGCAAATTACAGAAGTCTTTGATTTGCGTAATGTCGTTGAAGGTGACCCATCTCCAGATGGTAAAGGCACACTACAAATTAAACGCGGTATTGAAGTAGGTCATATTTTCCAACTTGGTACTAAATATTCTGAAGCTTTAGGCTGTAAAGTTCTAGGTGAAGATGGCAAACCATTTACAGTAACCATGGGATGCTACGGTATTGGTGTAACACGTGTTGTTGCAGCTGCAATTGAACAAAACTACGATGACAAAGGTATTATGTGGCCACAAGCCATTGCACCTTTTGAAATTGCAATTGTTCCAATGAATGCGCACAAATCACCACGTACTCTTGAAGCAGCAGAAGCACTTTATGCAGAACTTCAAGCTCAAGGTTTTGATGTGTTGCTTGATGATCGTAACGAACGTCCGGGCGTTAAGTTCTCTGACCTTGAGTTGATGGGTATTCCGCACCGTATTGTGATTGGTGAAAAAGGTCTTGATGCTGGTACCTTTGAATATAAAGGCCGCCGCGATGCTGAAGCGAGCAATTTAACGAAAGAAGAGCTTTTAGCTAAGTTAGCGCGTTAATAAATAGACAAATAAAAAAGCAGCTTTTAGAAGCTGCTTTTTTTTAACTCAATTTTTATGCCTGAACCGTTAAGTCTTTAATAGTTGTCGATGAACCATTGGTTTTAACAGACTCAATTCCTTTATCTCGTGAAGCTTCGCTCGCATAGAATTGACTTGTGCCAATAATTTGATGATTTGCAGCTTTTAAATTGAAATAAGGTTTCCCATTCTTTGCAGTTAAACGCTCATATCGTGCGTCATCACCACTATTTTTCTGAATTGATTCAATACCATTTACCGCAGAAGCTTTAGCCTTATATAGCTCACTATTTAGAATAGGTTCACCATTTCCTGCCTTTAAAATAAAGCGGTATTGTCCATCACTCGCTAGTGAAATTTCGTACCATCCTGCCATAAAAACCTCATTTTTTTGTTGGTGTGGGTATGACTTTCGTTATTATTCTGGACGAAAGTTATTTGTTATTTATGACAATATAAATGGGCTATCATTGTTTGAATAGCCCATTTTTTATACTTTTTCGTAATAAAATTATAATGATGTTAGAAATTTAAAAAGTAGAGATATAAGTGCATATCTCTACTGAAATGTAATTAAAATTAACAATTTAAGCTTTTTTTACAAATTCAGATTTTAACTTCATCTGACCAATACCATCAATTTTGCAATCAATATTGTGGCCATCACTTGCATCTGGAACTAAACGAATCGTTTTTACTTTCGTGCCCACTTTTACGACTGAAGATGAACCTTTAATTTTTAAGTCTTTAATGACAGTTACGCTGTCGCCATCAGCTAATACATTTCCATTAGCATCTTTAATAATTTCTTGTTCTTCAGTAAGCGATGCATCCCCTTCTTTCCACTCATTTGAGCATTCAGGACAAATCAATAAGTCGCCATCTTGGTAAGTATATTCTGATTGGCATTTTGGGCAGTTTGGCAAAGACATGAAAAAAATCTCAAAAAGTATATTATGCGAGATATGACTCATTTTTTAAAGTTTTAAATAAAAGACTTTTACCAAAAAAAAATTTATACATTCATTTTGAGTTTTTACTTAATAAATATTCTTTCAAAATAATTGCATGGTTATTTTCAACATCTTTTGCTGAATATAAAAGCGTAACTGTATGTTCTACTGCGATGTGTTGTAGCTCTTCAACTGCGGAGTTGGTTTCAAGCTCTTTTAAATAACGCTGCTTAAATTCTTCCCAATGATCTGGCGTTGCTGCATGGAACCACTTGCGCAGTTCAGTTGAAGGCGCCACTTCTTTTAACCACAAATCTAAATGGGCATTTTCCTTACTAATCCCCCTACTCCATAGGCGGTCAACTAAAATTCGCTTTCCATCACTAGGCTCAGCATTTTCATAAATTCTTTTAATGTGTATATCCATAATCTTTCTCTGCGTAAGTTTTACATTTTAGATAGATCTTATAAAAGAAAAGTGAGCAGATTTAACTCCACTCACTTTTTAAATATTTCATCAAAATTTTAGAAGGTTTATTGATCTGGAATTTCAGCTTCAATCAATAAAGTAAGCAAAGATAAGGATTCTTGCCATCCCAAATAACAAGCTTCCTCAGGAATAACTTCAGGTATGCCTTCTTGCGTAATATGTACTTCCGTGCCTACCAATACGCTTTTTAACGTAATGGTAACTTGCATAGTACCTGGTAAATTTGGGTCATCGAATTGATCGTTATATCGAATTAATTCATTTGGAACTAATTCAACATATGTTCCACCAAAAGCGTGTGTTGAACCTGTCGAAAAATTGGTAAAACTCATTTTGTATGAGCCACCAACATTTGCATCAAAACTATGAACCTTGGCAGTAAAGCCGTGCGGTGGCAACCACTTTACTAAAGCATCTGGATCTAAAAATGCACGGTAAACTCGCTCAGCTGGAGCCTTAAATACGCGATGAAATTTTACTGTTCCTGTTGCCATCATATTCTCCTTATTTTAATTTCTTTTAAATTATCGAAATTATGCTTATTAGCTTAAACCTTCCGATTTAGCCGAACGTATATTTTTGGTGTTTTTTCAAACAAAATACTTTTTTCAGGCGCAATTAAATTACGAAAACTATGGCTGATTTTTTAGTAAAAATGGAGCAAAATAGTCAGCAATCATAAAGAAACATATTGAATTTGAGATTAATCATGAGTCTGCTCGCTTTCTCCTCATATGCTTTAAACGGTGTAGATGCACAGAAGTTTTTACAAGGCCAAGTTACTGTAGATACTGAACGTTTAGCTGAAAATGAAACTCGCTATACAGCCATTTGTGATCTTAAAGGTCGTATTCATTTTGGCTTGTGGCTAAAGAAGATTAATCCTGAAAGTTTTGAAATTGTAGTTGCTCAAGATCAAGCTGAAGAGTTTGCCAAACATGTTAAAAAATTTGGTGCTTTTTCGAAAATGACCTTAAGTGAACAAGGCGCTGTGTTTCCAAAAGTTGTGAATCATCAAACTGAGTTCAATACGACTGAAACTGATATTTCTGAATGGCAAAAACAAGCCATTATAACTGGTCAAGCGTGGATTACACAGGCAACTGAACATGAGTTCCAGCCCCAAGAATTGCGTTTACATCAACGTGAAGGTGTCAATTACGATAAGGGCTGTTACTTAGGTCAGGAAATTGTGGCGCGTCTTTGGTTTAAAGCAAAACCAAAACACTGGTTACATCTGGTTCAGGGTACAGGTGAAGCACCTGCTTCAGCAACTCAACTAAATAACGATATTGAAGTCGTTAATAGTATTGCAAATGATCAAGGTTATCTTGCTTTAGTTGTTGCTAAACCTGCTGCTCTACAAGAGTTGGGGCTTCAAGTTCTTGAGTTACCTGAAGCTTTAAGTGGCGATGTTGCAAGACCACAATAATAATTTTTATTAGCTCGAACTGCCCACTTCTAAGTTAGTGGGCTTTTTTATAGATACAAAACACTAATGATTTCATTAGATTAGAACGTCAATTTTTTAAGTTTTATATGCCATCATTAGCCCTGTTGAAATTAAAGAGAAAAAAGATGAAAACTAAACTTGCTACACTCATGTTGAGTCTGGCTATTTTCGGTTCTGCTCATGCTGATGTTAAAGCCCTTGAACAAAATCTTAAGACGAATTATCCAGATTTGCCTGTAAAAGGTGTTTATCAATCTCCTGTGCAAGGCATCTATGAAGTGTATACAAGCGGCCGCATTGTCTATACAAATCAAGATGCCAAGTACTTTTTTGTTGGTAACCTAGTCGATATCAAACAACAAAAAAACATGACTGAAGAACGTATTGCCGAACTGGGTAAAATTGACGTTAAAAGTTTGCCATTAAATCAGGCCATTAAATATGTAAAAGGTAAAGGCGAACGTACGATCTATGTCTTTAGTGACCCTGATTGCCCATATTGCCAACGCCTAGAACAAAATATGGTTGGAGTTGATAACGTAACGGTATATGTGTTCCTTTATCCTCTTACTAGTTTGCATCCAAATGCTGAAAAAGTTTCAAATCAAATCTGGTGTTCAAAAAACCCAGCAGAAGCTTGGACAAACTACATGCTTAACCGCAAATTGCCGACTAATAGCAAAAGTTGCTCAAGCCCAATTCAGAAAAATATCGCTTTAGGTCAAAAATTAAATATTGATGGAACACCTACCCTGTTCTTGCAAGATGGCCAAAGACTCTCTGGTGTACCAAGTGATGCCAAGCAAATTGAAGCATTACTTCAGTCAGCAAAATAATAATATTACCCACTCCATTGTATGAATGTGAGTGGGTCTTTTTTCTCCACAATTTGCCCAAAGTGCAGCGCTTTATATACAAATCGGCTGTTTACTTTCAGCAATCAATATTTATGATGAGAAATGAAACTATTTAATGCATCAATGGAATGATGTAGCTACGAAGTAAAAGGTTAAAAAGAAATGAAGAAATTACTAATCGCAAGCCTAATCACCCTTTCAAGTGCATCAATTTTTGCAGCTGACAACACGGCGACTGCTGCTAAAACCGATGTTTTCAAACAAGCTGAACAACTCTACGCAGCAAAAAATTACTCTGCTGCATTTCAGGAAATGCAACGCCTAGCACAAACAGATAATGCCCAAGCCATCTATAACTTAGGCTATATGACTCAAATGGGCCAAGGTACAGGAAAAGACTCTTCTAAAGCCCTCAAATATTATGAAGATGCTTCAAATAAAGGGTACGCCCAAGCGAGTTACACGCTTGCACAAATTTATGAGACTGGTGAATTAGGAGTTGCCAAAGACAGCAACAAATTCAGTCAATATATTCAAAAAGCATCGGCTCAAGGCTCTGATGATGCAACTGTGAAAATCGCGACGATTTTATTTGCTCAGAAAAAACCGCAGTCACATCAAATTGCCCTTCAAAAGTTAGCGCCTTTAATTAGAAAGGGTAACTATCCAGCTACTCAGGTGAAAGCACTTTATGATATTAGCCAAGGTGTGGAAAATAAAAATCCGTTAATGAAACGCCAAGGTATCGAAGCTTTGCAATCGATTGCTCAAAAAGGCTACGCTCCTGCGTCTATGGCTTTAGCGACCATGATGGCGAATGGCAATATCATTCCGCAAAATTTACCTGAGGCCAAAAAGATCTTTACTGAACTTGCCAATCAAAATGTTCCTAACGCTAAAGAGTCTTTAGCCTCGGTTGATAAGATTATTGCAGAAAAAAGTAAGCAGGCTGCAAATGCTCCCGCACAACCAGCACCAAAGAAATAGTACTAGCCCCTTACGGGGCTTTTCTTTTACCACCACAAAGCAATAAGCCCGCTAACGCCAATAAAACCAACAACTGTACTAATCATAAGCGGTGTCAATGCTTTTTCATTTAATCCATAAGCCTGTCCAAAAATTCCGAAAGCAATCGGCATTGGTAAAGCAGCAATTAATGTTCCTGCGTAAAGCATCTCACGACTTACATTTGGAGTGATCAAAAAGAGAGAAAAAATAACAGATGGCATAAGAATAACTTTAAATATCGCCAACAAAATGCTTTCTGTATTTACTGTAGTGATTCCAATACCCACTAAACTCCCACCAATTGCAAACAAAGCCAAAGGCGAAGCTGTGCGTCCAAGTAACTCTAGAGACTGATCAAGCGTTGTAGGAAGATTAACATCGAAAAGAATACATCCCATTCCAACCAAAATCGCGATAATGACAGGATTCTTGAGTAAGTTTAAAAAAGTCTGTTTTAAAAGCGGTAAAAGATTTTGTTGTTGATGTAAACCAGCTTCGGCCAGAATGAGCATCAGTGCCACAATCAATAAATTTTCAATGATGAGTGTTAAAGAAATATAAATCGCAGCATGATTACCTATCAACATGGTTAAAATAGCTGTTCCCATAAATCCAGTATTGGACATAGATGCGCCCATCGAAATAACGGCGCTATGAGTTAAACTATTTTTAAAATATTTTCGATAGAGAATGAAAGCCAAGAAAAATAAAATTAAAGACCCACCGCCATAAGCAAGAAAATAAGCTGGGTGCCAAATGTCTTGTAAGTTTTTATTTGCCAAAGAGTGAATTAAAAAAGCTGGTAAGGAAATTTTAATTACAAATGCGCTAAGAGCCCTGATCTGTTCAGGTGTTACCAATTTGATGAGGACACAAACATAGCCCATCAATAGCAATATCAAGATAGGTAAAATAACCTGAAAAACCACTGACCGTCCTCACTTAGCGAAAGAAAAATGGGCAAAGATGACTTTGCCCAATACAATTAAAAAGAGTTAAAAAGCTGCTTTAATCCATGTGGTTGGCAACGTAAATATTGAGGTGCAATTTTAACTTCTGCCCCTAAAGCCGCTGCTGCATGCCAAGGCCATCTTGGGTCGTACAACATTGCACGAGCAAGACCAATAGCATCAGCTTGCTGGTTTTCCAAAATTTGTTCGGCATGTTCTGGCTCAGTAATTAACCCTACAGCAATAACTGGAATAGACACATGCTTTTTGACTTGTTCAGCAAATGGAACTTGGTAACCTGCCCCAATCGTAATAGATTGATGCTCGTGCAAACCACCACTAGACACATGCACATAGGCTGCGCCCAATTGCTCTAAAGCTTTTGATAAACCCACTGTAGATTCAACATCCCAGTGCTCGATACTCTCTAACCAATCAGTGGCAGAGAGTCTAACGCCAACAGGATAACCTTCAGGTACAGCGAGTTTAATTGCCTGAAGAACCTCAAGAGTCATACGCATACGGTTTTCTAAAGAACCGCCATATTCATCAGTACGCTGATTGGCAATTGGCGATAAGAATTGATGAAGTAAATAACCATGTGCAGCATGAACTTCAATCAACTCAAATCCAGCTTCTACAGCACGTTTTGCAGCCGCTGCAAAGTCTTGTTGAACCTGTTTAATCTCAGCAATGGTCAAAGCATGGGGCGCTGCATCATGAACAGAAAAAGTACTTTCACTTGGTGCAACCGTTTGCCAACTATGAGGCTGATCTTTTGCAATTTGACCTTTACCTAACCATGGCTTTTCAGTAGATGCTTTACGCCCTGCATGTGCTAACTGAATTCCAAATGGCATTGGTGAAAGTGTATGAACCTTAGCTAACAATGTTTTGATTTGGTCACGTTGCTGATCATTCCAGAGCCCAAGGTCAGCATAGCTAATCCGACCTTCAGGTTGTACAGCAGTCGCCTCTACAATACAAAGTCCTGCACCAGATAATGCATAATTTGCCCATTGCTGTTCATGCCAATAGGTAATTTCACCATCATCTGTTGCCGAATATTGGCACATTGGAGCAATTACAATTCTATTGACCAGTTGTAGTGAACCAAAGTTAACCGTTTCAAATAATTTTGCCATTTTTAATTCCTAGAATTGCTTAATTACACGTAAACCTGCACTCCAGTTACGTCCATCCGCTGGTTCAAAATAACGTCCATTACCATCATTTACGATCACTGAACCTGCATAGTTTTTATCAAATAGGTTATCAACACGGGCAAAGCTATTCACTTTCCAGTCGCCCATTACCCATGCATAACCCACATTAGCTGAGGTTACACTGTAGCTTGGTGCCGCGTCACTGTTGGTATCATTCACGTATACTTTATCCATATACTGTACATCTACACCGCCATATAGACCGTGCGATGGCTGCCAAGCTAAAGAGGCATAAGCTTGGTTTTTAGCAATTCCAGGAATGGCATTACCCGATGGAATTTGAGCAATACTTCCTAAAGCTGGAATATCAGCATCAAAAGTTGCATCTAAATATGTATAGCTAGCAGTCGCTGTTAAATCTCGCCACAACTTTTTATTCCATGCAAACTCTACGCCTTCACGTAAGGTTTTATCGGCATTACGGAATGTTGATCGACCATTTGAGTTGCCGGCAGAAACGATATCATCTTTGGTTTTAGTTTGAAAAACTGCCAAAGTAAAATCACCTAATTGGTTTTGTGATTTTAAGCCTGTTTCATAGGTATCGCTTGTGGATGCGGTTAAATCAAAATTAAAACCACTTTCTCCATCTGGACGATATGCCATTTCAGTAAAAGTTGGCGTTTCAAATCCTTTGGCATAACTCACATAGGCCATGAGTTCAGGTAAAATTTGCCAGCTTAAAGCAGCTGAAGGCAAAACTTTACTGTAATCAGTCTTACCACTATCGTCGCCATTACTTAAATAGTTATCTTTAGATTTGTAGTGGACATTGCTATAGCGGACACCCGTATCTAAACGCCACGTTGGTAAGAACTGCCATGACGCTTGTAAATAGGGGTCGATATTCCACAAAGTATTATCTTCATCACGACGCAAATTACCTTTGACGCCATAAGAAGCCTGTCCATTTACTAAATTAAAGTTTTCAAAACCTTTACGATCTTCATCCATTGCATCGAGTGCAACACCAACACTGAGAGTAGTATTTGGAAGTAACTCTTTGCCCGTCCAACGGAAATCAGCACCATAATAATCACGCTCAAAATCAATTACCCCACCTGCATGATTGATGCTGGCATCTTGTGTTGATTTAGGTATAGATTGATATTGAGTGACTTGGCGATTACCTAAATATGCCATGGAATAGAGTTCATTTTTATCATTAATAGGCTTAGACCAAGTCACCCCTGTTTGGGTCTGTTCAATATCTTTACGAACATTAAATTGCTTTAAAAATGGAACTTGTTGCTTTGGATTAGCATTCCACTGATCATGCGTTAAACCTTGCGGGTCGTCTGCATGAATTTTGACATAGTTGGTTATCCAGTTGATTTTACTACCATCATCAAGATTCCAACTGAGTTTTGCATTGTTTAATACTTTTTCTGCACCGCTATGTTCTCGGTAACCATCAGTATCGAAGTATGATGTACTAATAACATAACTTGGTTCATTCGCACCCTTTGCCCCACCTTGTAGCACGAGTCCCGCTCGGCTTTTATCGTGGCTGCCTCCCGAATAACTCAGCTCAATTGAATCTTTTCCTTGCCCTTCTTTAGTAGACGTTAAAATTGTCCCGCCCGATGAGTTTCCATATAGTGAGGAAAAAGGTCCTGTTAGAACTTCTACATGGTCCAGACTACTTAAATCAATATTAGATGTTTGACCCTGTCCATCTGGCATTGTGGCAGGAATACCGTCCACATACAGGCGAATGCCTCGAACCCCAAAAGTTGAACGCGCACCAAAACCACGCATAGATAACTGTAAATCTTGTGCATAATTTTCACGATTGCGAAGCTGTAAACTCGGTATACCCTTTACAACTTCGGTTAAATTTACTTGTGAAGAAGTATCGACTTGAGGTGCATCTATTCGAAAAACCGAAGCCGGCGTCTGCAAATAGGTGGTATCGGTACGGGTTGCTTCCACATGTAACGTTGGCAATACAGTCACGTCTTGGGTTAAGTCTTCTGCCCAAACAAGTGGGCTAGAAATGCAGCCCATACTCATCAAAATACAGTAATGAAGTCGGTCTAAGCGTAATAAGGACATGCTTATTTCCTTTATTTATATTGTAGTTATCATAACAAAAAGCGGTGTCTTGTCTGGATATAGAATTCGATCTGCATTGTTGTAAATCTAGAACACTCTTCATCAATATCTAAAAATTGATTTCCAGATTAGAATTATCGACTCAAAGATGGATGATCTTTCCAACAATAACGTTCAGGCCAATCTTTTGCTTCTTCGGCATAATCAATTCCAATCCGTGGCGTCAATACCACTTCTGGCTGCGTTGAAGCTGCTTCAATCCATAGTCCAGACTCCTCTCCCAAGGTTTGACCTTTTAAAGTCCGATCAATACCCAAATAGCGTGTCAGTTTGCCGGGTCCAGCTAGAAGCTTATATTCTTTTTTTGTTGAAGCACCATTTAAAAATGCAGAACGAATCATGACCCCTTCAGGGATGCCTTCTGTCTGAGTAATCAGATTGAGCATTTCATACATGCCATAAATTAAGTAGACATAAATCGTACCACCAGAGCGATACATTACATCTGTTCGTGCTGTGCGCTTGTCATTGTAGCTGTGGCAAGCTTTATCACGAACACCCAAATAAGCTTCTGTTTCACTAATTGTGCAACGGATGACTTGACCATCAGGTTGTCGTTTACATAATACGCAGCCAATTAAGTCATAAGCCACTTCTGAGGTCTCACGTTGAAACCAGCTTAATGGTAAAATATCTGACATAGTAATCTCTGAAATATTACATACCACACGTTATACTTGATTAATCCAGTATATCTGTTAATTCTGCGAGTTGGCATGCCTGAGTTACCCGAAGTCGAAACAACCAAAACCAGTCTATTTCCTCTATTGAATCAAAAAATTCTAAGTGTTGAAGTACGTAATCCGAGCTTACGTTGGCCTATCCCCGATGATGTTCAAAAACTCGTTGGGCAACGTCTCATTGGGTTAAATCGACGTTCAAAATATATTTTGGCAGAGTTTGAACAAGATCAAATGCTCTGGCATTTAGGCATGTCGGGTAGCTTTCGCCTGTGTCAATCAAATGATGAGCTGAGAAAACATGATCATCTAATTATTCAATTTGAAGATCAGCAATTACGTTATCATGACCCTCGTCGTTTCGGTTGCATCCTTTGGCTTAATACGGAAACTCAAGGCAAACTCATTGACACTTTAGGACCTGAGCCTTTAAGTGCTGACTTTCATGCAGAATATTTAGCTTCCAAACTCAAGAATAAGGCTGTCGGCATAAAAATTGCACTCATGGATAATCATGTAGTGGTTGGTGTAGGCAATATCTATGCAACTGAAAGCTTATTTAATGTTGGCATTCACCCAGCACAACCTGCTGGTGATTTAAGCATGCAACAGATTGAAAAATTGGTTGTCGAAATTAAACGAATTCTAAAGTCAGCAATTGATTTAGGTGGTTCGACTTTACGAGATTACAGCAATGCCATGGGTGAAAATGGTTATTTCCAGCAAACACTACTTGCTTATGGTCGTGCTGGAGAAATGTGTGTTAACTGTGAAACCACATTAGAAAACTTAAAACTTGGTCAGCGTGCCAGCGTATTTTGCCCCCAGTGCCAACCACTTAAAAAGCTGAGAAAGCCTTAATTTTTTGGAGAAAGACAACATGCAAACAGCAATTGTCCGTCATATTTTAGTCAAAGATAAAGACTTAGCTGAGCAGCTAAAAAAGAAGTTACAAAATGGTGCCGACTTTGCAAAAATTGCCAAGCAATACTCCACCTGTAATTCGGCAAAACGTGGTGGTGAACTTGGCGAAGTCAAAAAAGGACAACTTGTGCCAGTCATCGACAAAGTTGTTTTTACAGCTGCTGAACGTGTTTTACAAGGCCCAATCAAAAGCCAGTTTGGCTATCATCTTTTAGAAGTTAAATTCCGAATGGGCAGCTTACGTTGATTCCATTACTTTAATTATTTTTTTCAGAAGTTTGAGCCTGTGCATTCAGTTGATATGTCCAGGCTTTAACACACTCACCCGATTCTAATTTCACATCTGCGATGACACGCTGGTATTGAAAACCCTCAAAGTCATCAAGCATTTGCCAGTTTTCAGCAAGTTTTTCCGTACTAAACAAATAACCCCCTACCCAATCCGCTTGCGAATCTAACTCAAGCGCTTTTAAGCCTTTGTCAGGACCCCAATCTAAAATATGAATCACACCCTGCACACTAGCTTTTGTCCAGCTTCCACCAATCTGCTCTAAAATATGAGCATTTGCTTTATTCGGACATAAAGTGCCATACACAAAAAGCTGATTCATTTATTTATATCCTTTTTACAATGTACGTAGTTGAGCCTATCGGTAGCCTGTCTATTTTATCAATATCTTTAGTCCAGTATAAAATACTAAGTAATAAAAAACGGCACTCTCGGTACCGTTTCCTATTAATTCAGAATATTGTTAAGCTTGCTTTTTCAACTCATCACGAATTTCACGCAATAACTGAATATCTTCAGGAGTTGCAGCTGGAGCTTCTGGCTCATTCTTATCACGGCGAAGTCTATTTAATAATTTCACCATTAAGAACACTACCCAAGCCAAAATTAGGAAGTTAATTAAAATGGTGAGGAAATTACCATAAGTTAAAACATTGATACCTGCTTTTTGCAAAGCATCTAAAGATTGCAGATTGGTAGGGTTGGATCCTAGCACAATAAATTTCTGCGAAAAATCAACACCACCACCAGTAATCACACTGATAATTGGCATGATAATATCTTTTACTAAAGAGTCCACGATTTTGCCAAAAGCACCACCAATAATCACACCAATGGCTAAATCCATCATATTGCCTTTAATGGCAAATTCTTTAAATTCTTGAATAATACTCATCTAAACATCTCCAGATGTCGGGGGCCGAAACACGTCATATTTTTCTTTTTCAATGGCATCTTATCGATTTAGATAGTACTCGCCATGATATTGATAATTTAATATTTTTATCAAAAAAAAGAAAACTATCTCACACTTTAACAACATATTCTCTGATAAGAAAAATATGATTTTAAGCTTAGTTTAATTTTAAATAGAACGATTAAAAAAACCGCTGATCGAAATCAGCGGTTTTTATCATCCGAAGATAAGAATAACTTATTTGTTACGCTTACGTTCGTTTTCAGTCAACCAGCGCTTACGGATACGGATTGACTTAGGTGTTACTTCAACTAATTCATCATCTTCAATGAACTCAAGCGCTTGTTCAAGCGTATATTCAATTGCAGGTACTAAAGTTAAAGCATCATCTGTACCAGAAGCACGTACGTTAGTTAACTGTTTAGCTTTAGTTGGGTTAACCACCATATCGTCTGAACGTGAGTTAATCCCTACGATCATACCTTCGTAAACTTCTAACTGTGGTTTAGCGAATAGACGACCACGGTCTTGCAAGCTGAACAATGCATAGCCAAGGCAAGTACCTTGAACCATAGAAATCAACACACCATTTTGACGCTTCGCAACAGTACCTTGTTTCATCGGACCGTAGTGAGAGAAGCTTGAAGTCATGATTCCTGTACCAGAAGTCATAGTCAAGAATTCTGAACGGAAACCAATTAAGCCACGTGAAGGTACAGTTGCTTCAATACGGATACGGCCTTTACCGTCAACTTCCATATTTGTCATTTCACCTTTACGGTTACCCATTTGTTCCATTACAGAACCTTGGTGCTGTTCTTCAACGTCAAATGTAACGTTTTCGTAAGGTTCTTGTTTTTCACCGTCAACTTCTTTCAAGATTACTTGTGGACGAGATACGCCCATTTCGAAACCTTCGCGACGCATGTTTTCAATTAAAACTGAAAGGTGAAGTTCACCACGACCAGACACTTTAAAACGGTCTGGACTGTCAGTGTCTTCTACACGTAATGCTACATTGTGAATTAATTCACGGTCTAAACGTTCACGGATGTTACGTGAAGTAACGAATTTACCTTCTTTTCCTGCAAACGGCGAGTTGTTTACTTGGAAAGTCATTGTTACTGTAGGTTCATCTACAGACAATGGTGGTAAAGCTTCAACATTTTTCGGATCACAAATCGTGTCAGAAATATGAAGTTCATCAATACCTGTAATACATACGATATCGCCTGCTTGAGCAGAATCAACATCAACACGCTCTAGACCATGGTAACCCATAATTTTTAAGATACGGCCGTTACGTGTCTTACCGTCTTTATCAATGACAGTTACAGGTGTATTTAAACCAATTGAACCACGTTGAATACGACCAACACCGATAACACCTACGAAGCTGTTATAGTCAAGTGAAGAGATCTGCATTTGGAATGGACCATCAGCATCAACTGCTGGTGGTTCAACAATGTCAACGATTGTTTGGAATAATGGCGTCATGTCGTCAGCCAATTCTTCTGGAGAAGGACCAGCAACACCACGTAAGCCAGATGCATAAACAACTGGGAAGTCTAGCTGTTCGTCAGAACCGCCAAGGTTGTCGAACAAGTCAAATACTTGGTCAATAACCCAGTCTGGACGCGCGCTTGGCTTGTCAACTTTGTTGATAATTACGATTGGTTTTAAACCACGAGCAAACGCTTTTTGAGTTACAAAGCGAGTTTGTGGCATTGGACCTTCTTGAGAGTCAACCAATAACAATACACAGTCAACCATCGACATTACACGTTCAACTTCACCACCGAAGTCGGCGTGTCCCGGGGTGTCGACGATATTAATACGGTATTCTGTATTCGTACGAGCATCGGTCCATTTAATCGCAGTGTTCTTTGCAAGAATGGTAATACCACGTTCACTTTCAATAGCGCCCGAATCCATGACACGCTCAATCTCACCAGCGCGATCACCAAGAGCACCTGATTGTTGAAGTAATTTATCGACAAGTGTGGTTTTCCCGTGGTCGACGTGGGCAATAATTGCAATATTGCGGAGATTTTTGATATCTGACATAGAATTCGATAAGCCTGAAACTTGAGGGCAAATTATACAGAAAAATTATAGATTTTAGTAGTGACAGTTTATTGACATTGACAAAAAAAATTTCCAATAGCCTGTATTTCGTTTTGTAAAGATAGTTATCTCGATTAGAATAGCGCCAATTTGCAAAATTGCGGCAGACCTACACCCATGTCCAATCAACACTCTCAAGACCATTTAGACCTTGTTTATGGTTTAAATGATCGACCAAAACCTTTGATCGCTTTTTTAGCAGCTTTCCAGCATTTGCTTGCGATTATTGTACCAATTGTTACACCTGGCCTTTTAATTTGCTTAGCTTTAGGCGTTTCACGCACCGAAACTAACATGATTTTATCGATGTCTTTGGTGATTTCGGGTATTGCTACATTTCTACAATGTAAAAAAGTTGGTCCGTTTGGTGCAGGTCTTCTGATTGTTCAAGGCACAAGTTTTAACTTTATTGGTCCTATTATTGGTATTGGTAGTGCAATGGTGGCTGCTGGAACACCAGTCAACCAAGTCATGGCTGCAATTTTCGGTGTAGTAATTGCTGGCTCCTTTATTGAAATGGGTGTTTCGCAAATTCTTCCATGGGTAAAAAGACTAATTACCCCTTTGGTGACAGGTATTGTTGTTTTATTAATTGGCTTAACGCTTATTAAAGAAGGCTTGATTAGTATGGGTGGTGGCTACCAAGCCATGCAAGACCATACTTTTGCAAGTGCAGACAACCTTATTATGTCATGTACCGTACTTGCGATTATTATCGTTCTAAATCGTATTCGAGTGGTTTGGATTAAAAGCTCGGCTATTTTAATCGCGCTAGTGATTGGCTACATTCTTGCTGGATTTATGGGACATCTAGATTTCTCTAGTATTAAAGATGCGCCCCTCGTACAAATTCCAACACCAATGCACTTTGGTTTGAGCTTCTCATGGGGCTTATTTATTCCAATGGCATTCATTTATTTAGTGACCTCTTTAGAAGCCATTGGTGATGTGACAGCAACCAGTAAACTTTCTAACCAACCCGTTAATGGTCCTGAATGGATGAAACGCATTAAAGGTGGTGTATTAGTAAATGGTGCAAACTCTTTACTCGCTGGATTATTTAACACTTTCCCAAGTTCTGTTTTCGCTCAAAATAATGGTGTAATTCAACTCACTGGCGTGGCTAGCCGCTATGTAGGTATCTGGATTGCTGGATTACTTATTTTATTAGGTCTATTTCCTGCGGTAGCTGGTGTTATACAAGCAGTTCCTCAAGCAGTTTTAGGCGGTGCTGTTATGGTGATGTTCGGTGCCGTGGCTGCATCAGGCATTAATATTCTTTCATCTATTCACCTTGATCGCCGAGCATTATTAATTATTGCCATCTCACTTGCATTAGGTTTGGGTGTTGCTCAAGTTCCCCAAATTTTAGAGCATCTTCCAGAATTATTTAAAAATATTTTTAGCTCTGGCGTGGCAACAGGTGGTATAGCAGCATTAATTTTAAATGTTGTGCTTCCTGAAACGCATAAATAACTAACTTTTAATTTTGATTACTGCCCAGCTCCCACTGGGCATTCTTCTTCATGAGAGATGTACATGGATCCTAGAAGTGAAGTGGTATTAAGACAGCAAGACTATTTGAAAGGTAGAATCTTGTTAATTAATGCACCGAATGATGCCTTAGTCAGTCAATTACCAGCTGGGACTGATGCGTCAGTCTGGACATGGAACCATGCCGACTATCAAGGATTTATAAATAGTGGAACGAAAGCTCACTTCTCAGTTGAGTTTCCCTCACAAGAATTCGACCAAGCAATCATTTTTGTTCCAAAATCTAAAGAACTCTTAAATTACATATTACATGTAGTGATGAGCCACCTAAAAACAAACCAATCTGTTTTTTTAGTCGGTGAAAAAAAAGGTGGCGTAGAAAGAGCTGCCAAACAATTACAAAGCTTTGGCAAAGTACTAAAACTTGATAGTGCACGTCACTGTCAGCTATGGCACTTAAAGATTGAGAAAACGGAACAAATTAAACCTCTAGAAAAATGGCTTAAAACCTATACTGTTCAGGTTAATGAACAAGAGCTTACGATTTGTGCCCTTCCCGGTGTTTTTAGCCAAAATCATCTAGATGTCGGAACTGCTGTTTTACTCCCTTATCTTAATCAGGTGAAATCAGGTAGAATTGCCGACTTCGGGTGTGGTGCTGGAATTATCAGTTGCTATTTGGCAAAAATAAATTCAAGTAATATTATTCATGCCCTAGATATTGATGCTTTCGCTTTACGGTCAACGGAAATGACTTTTAGTCGAAATGGAATAGGTTCAGACCAGTTGAGATTGCAGCCTGTGATAGGTATTGCAGACGCTCCAACAGAACTCGATGCCATTGTCAGTAATCCTCCTTTTCATCAAGGTATTCATACCAACTATGATGCAAGTGAAGGACTCTGCCAAAACGCTAAAAAACATTTAAAGGCATCAGGTGAGCTATGGATTGTAGCAAACCGTTTTTTAAACTATCCGATCTTAATTGAGAAGCACTTTGGTCAGTGCCAGATTAAAACTGATCTTCAAGGCTTTAAGGTGTTATATGCCTGTGCATAACAAACTATGTAAGGAATCTCCATGAGCGAAACACATGCTCCTGAAAAACTCCAGCGTAAGCTTGGGGCTCGTCATCTGAATATGATCGCCATTGGTGGTTCCATTGGTACAGGCCTCTTCCTTGCTTCTGGATCGACCATTGCAAATGCTGGCCCGGGTGGAGCACTACTCGCCTATTCTCTTATTGGTATTATGATTTACTTCTTAATGACCAGTTTAGGTGAACTTGCAACCCATAATCCAACTTCTGGGGCTTTTTTTACATATGGTAGTCGTTATGTCGAAGAAGGCTTTGGCTTCGCTTTAGGTTGGAACTATTGGTATAACTGGGCAATTACAGTTGCATTCGAACTTGTTGCAGTTCAGTTTATTATGAAGTTCTGGTTCCCTGATATTCCAGGGTTCTATTGGAGTGCGCTGTTCCTCATCGTAATTTTTGCAATCAATGCCATGACAGTAAAAGGATTCGGCGAAAGCGAATTCTGGTTCTCAATGGTAAAAGTGATCGCAATCGTTGCCTTTATTATCATTGGCTTAGCCATGATCATTAAGATTATGCTAACTCCAGGTGTCGCAGCTTTTGGAAACTGGACCTATAAAGAAGCACCTTTTGTTGGTGGTTTACAGGCCATGATCGGTGTAGCAATGATTGCCGGCTTCTCTTTCCAAGGGACTGAAATGGTGGGGGTTGCTGCTGGTGAATCTAAAGATCCAAAGAAAACGATTCCACTTGCAATCAAACAGATTTTCTGGCGAATCTTATTATTTTATATCTTATGTATCTTCATTATCGGCACGCTAATTGCCTATGATGACCCAAATTTATTACAAGCTGCTACCACTGAAAATGTTGCACTTTCTCCGTTTACATTGCTCTATGAAAGAGTTGGCTTTGCTTTTGCAGCTGGTTTAATGAATGCTGTCATTCTTACTGCTATTTTGTCAGCAGGCAACTCAGGCATGTATTCATCAACTCGCATGTTATTTAAAATGGCTCAGGAAGGTCGTGCACCAAAGTGGTTTGCAAAACTTGATGGTCGTGGCGTTCCAATGAATGCACTATATGCCACCACATTTATCGCCGCTTTTTGTTTCTTGACAACGTTTATTGGTGAAAAACAAGTCTTTAACTGGCTACTGAATATGTCAGGGATGTGTGGTTTTATTGTCTGGCTGGGCATTGCGATTTCTCACTATCGTTTCCGTAAAGGCTATATTGCCCAAGGGTATAAATTAGAAGATTTAGCTTACCGTGCCAAATTTTTCCCATTTGCCCCTTGGTTTGCCTTTATTCTCTGTTCAATCATCATTTTAGGGCAGAACTATCAAGCCATTTTAGGTGGAAAAATTGACTGGTTAGGCCTACTTTCAACTTATATTAGTTTGCCATTATTCTTAATTATTTGGTTAGGCTATAAGTGGAAAAATAAAACCAAACTGATCGCTTATGATCAAATGAATGTGAAACCAGAGCAAGACTAAGAATCGGCAATTAAAAGTAAATCAAAGATCAAAAGCTTGATCTTTGATTAAAAAAGCGTAAAATGCCGTTCAGATTTTCAACGGCGCTTTTAAATAAGGAGGACATCATGCCAACACTACAAGGTAAAACAGATTAAATAATTTGGCACGATGTCAGCTCACGGACAAGTGTACAAATTCACTTCACTTGTCCGAATGCTCAAATTTAAGACCTAGCATTCGCTAGGTTTTTTTATGCCTGCTCGGACAAAAATAAGAGAAAAATTATGGGCATACAAAAAATATTAAATGAGGAAGCACTTTACGGTGTTCCCGTTAAAATTTTCACTCAAGATATAGATAGTGAAAGTATCGAACAACTCAAGAAAATGGCACAGCTGCAATTTATCTATTCACATATTGCTGTTATGCCAGATGTTCACGTAGGAAAAGGTGCGACTGTAGGCAGTGTTATTCCAACCAAACATGCCATTATCCCAGCTGCTGTAGGTGTAGATATTGGCTGTGGAATGAATGCAATTCGCTTAAGCCTAAAGGCCTCACAATTGCCTGATAACTTAAGTCGTTTACGCGATGCAATCGAACGTAAAGTACCAGTCGGATTTGCTTTGCATAAACAAGTTAAAGCAAAAGCTTCTAGCATTATTCCACTTGAAAAACGCTTAGAGCCTATTATCAAAAAGCATCCTGGACTTGTTCGAATGCTTCGACAATTTGATGCAACATGGCAAAAGCAACTTGGTACTTTAGGTGGTGGAAATCACTTTATCGAATTATGTATTGATGAAAATCAAGACGTATGGGTGATGCTACATTCAGGTAGTAGAGGACTGGGTAACGTCATTGGTACTTATTTTATTGAGTTAGCCAAGAAAGAAGCACAACATCGTTTTGGTCACGTACCTGATAAAGACTTAAGCTATTTTGCCGAAGGTTCAAACAGCTTTGATGATTATGTAGAAGCTGTAGAGTGGGCTCAAGAATATGCTTTTGAAAATCGCAAGGAAATGATGCGTTTAATTTTAGAAGCGATTCGCCCTCTTCTACCCTCTTTTCAAATGACCAAAGAGGCTATTAATTGTCATCATAATTATATAAGCCGTGAAACACATTTCGGTGAAAGTTTATTGATTACCCGAAAAGGTGCAATTCGAGCAGGCTTAGATGAATTAGGTATTATTCCAGGTTCAATGGGAGCACGCTCTTATATCGTCAGAGGTAAAGCAAACCCTGAGTCATTTTGTTCTTGTTCTCATGGAGCAGGTCGCAAGATGAGTCGAAGCAAGGCAAAAACTCTTTTTAACCAACAAGATCTTATTGAACAAACCCAAGGCATTGAATGCCGCAAAGACAGTGGTGTTGTTGATGAAATCCCAAGTGCTTATAAAGATATTGATGAAGTCATGGCAAATCAGGCTGACCTCATTGAAGTTGTTCACACACTTAAACAAGTTTTATGTATTAAAGGTTAAAATATGAAAATTAAAGAAATGTCAAAAATCAAAGTCCGTAATCAAGTGGCTCTTTCCCCTTTACTTCACAAAGGTGGAATGCATGAAACGGAGAAACCTCGTGCTCAACATCGTAGAGATAGACAAGATGCTAAACAGCAATTGAAAAAAGGTGAGTGGTAAATAATTTAGACCAAGATCGAAAGTAATTATTATTAAGGAGACATAGAAATGACTAAATATTTTAAAAATCGCAATAAAAAAAGCGACTCTAACGAGTCGCTTTTTTTATTGTTCAAGAACTCAAATTATTGAGTTGCTGCAGGAGCTGCCGCTTCTTGACCAGGTTGAACAACTACAGTACGGCTACCAGTGATTGTCGCGAATACACGACGGTTCATAGCACGACCTTCTTTAGTTTTGTTGTCAGCAATCGGTTGATCCCAAGCGAAACCTTGAGTAGACAAACGAGATGCATCAACGTTGTATTCGTTTACAAGAGCTGATTTAACAGAGTTAGCACGAGCTAAAGATAAACGTTCGTTTAACTTACGTGGACCAGTGTTATCTGTGTGACCTTCGATACGTGCAGTAGCGTTAGGGTATTCAGTTAACTTCTCAGCAACTTTAGCGATTTCTGGCTTGTATTGGTCTTTGATGTTTGATTTGTTAGTATCAAAGAACACACGAAGTTCCATGTTAAGGTCTTCAGTTAACTCTTGTGGTTGTGGAGCAACTGGAGTTGGTTCAACTGGAGCAACTTCTACTACTGGAGCAGCAGGCTTCAAGTGACCACCAAGAACTACGTTTAAACCAGCAAGAGCTGTATAGTTCCAGAATTTTTCGTCAAAGTTATAAGTACCACGAGCTTCTGTACGAAGAGATAAAGCATCGTTTAAGCGCCAGAAAGCACCAAAACCAGCATTACCTAAAGTACCTTCTTCATCAGTATGGTAGCCAAGATCAGGAATCTCGTATTTGTAGTGACCAGCACCTAACAATACGTATGGCTTGATTTTGCTGTCATAGTTTTTAGTGATTAAATCAGAAGTAACATAGAAGTTACCATTGATTTGTTTTTGTTTGTATTCAGAACCAGCTGCAAGGCCGTCTACATCACCTTTAACTTGGTTATATTCAGCTTCGAAACCTAACCATGGTGTTAACTCAATACCAAGAGCTGCACCAACGAATAAATCGTCTTGTAGTTCAGGTCCGTTAGTTAACTCACCCTTGTCACCGCCATTGTTGTGTTGAGTGTCTTGGAAAGTGTAACCAAGCAATAATGGTGTAACAGTTACGCCAGCATTAGCAGCAGCTAATGGAGCAGCAACAAGCATAGCAAGTGCAATACGACTCAATTTCATGGATATCCTCCAGAGATAACAATTGTTGTTCAAGCTCAGCCTAAATTTATTGGCCCCTGAGATATTTTTACCCCAGTATTATTTTTAAGCTATTCACATTTGAATCATACAAACACTTGATAGACTTTCCAAGTGCTTGATAATTTTAATCAAGTAAATTATTGACAAAATTACTTACAATTTCCGTTGTAATTCGGTAATTTTTTACTCAACTAGCAAATATGAACAACTTCTTTCTTTCGCTTAGGGTGATTTTACCAGTATTCTAGCGTCCTGATAACCTTTATTTAATTTTGTGTTTCCTCATTACAAAAAGTCATATAAATCATTGATAGAACGCATAAAATCAAAATATTTCTTTATATATTAAGGAATTTTAATGTTTAAATCTCCCGGTTTCACATTGATGGAACTCACTATAACGCTCGCAATTCTTATGATTATGTTCACCCTAGCCCTTCCTTTATACCACCAATTTATGGCTTCAATGGAATTAAAAAACACGCCTCAACTACTCACAATTCATATACAAAAAGCCAAATACGACGCAATTCTACGTCATAAGAGTGTCGTACTTTGCCCAAGTGTTGATTTGTCTATATGTAATAGTAATTGGGATACAAGGCTTATAAGCTTTGTAGACACAAATCATAATCTACAAAGAGAAAGCAACGAAGAAATATTAACCAATATTGAACTTAATCATCGTTATGGCTCTTTGAAATTTCAAAAATTTGGCAAAAAATTAAATAGTATCGTATTTCAGGGAGATACCGGACTTCCGCGTGAGTCTAACGGTAGTTTTACTTATTGTTCTTATAATCAGCTTAAAAACTTTAAATTAGTCCTCAGCAAAATGGGGCATGTACGCTTAGAAGAACTTCAAAATTGTTAGAACTCTACAGTCTAATACAGAATCCAAGCCATCCCCCATTTTGCAATATACTGCTTAAGTTTTAATGTTTTCTTAATTTGAGATAAAGAACAATCGGAGATTACAACAATGACTGATATCGTAATTGTTAATGGTGCTCGTACTGCCATGGGTGGTTTTCAAGGATCACTATCAGGACTTACAGCGCCTGAATTAGGTGCTGTAACGATTAAAGAAGCAATCGCACGAGCAGGTTTACAACCTACTGATGTCGAAGAAGTCATTATGGGTTGTGTTCTTCCTGCGGGTTTAAAACAAGGCCCTGCTCGTCAAGCAATGCGCAAAGCTGGCTTACCTGATTCTACAGGTGCTGTGACTATTAATAAGCTTTGTGGCTCTGGCATGAAAGCCGTGATGCAAGCAACCGACATGATTAAAGCAGGCAGTGCTGAAATTGTTGTTGCCGGCGGTATGGAGTCTATGACAAATGCACCTTATGTTTTACCAAAAGCACGTGCCGGCTATCGTATGGGCCATGGTGAAATTAAGGATCACATGTTTCTTGATGGACTTGAAGATGCTGAAACTGGCCGTTTAATGGGTTCATTTGCTCAAGATATGGCCAATACTCGTGGCTATACACGCGAGCAAATGGATGACTTTGCGATTCGCTCTTTGAAACGTGCTCAAACAGCAATTACCGAAGGTTATTTCAAAGATGAAATCGTTTCGGTTACCGTGCCTAGTCGCAAAGGCGATGTCGTTGTTGATCAAGATGAACAACCTCTAAATGCAAAGATCGACAAAATTCCTTCACTTAAACCAGCTTTTGCAAAAGACGGTACAATTACCGCAGCAAACGCAAGCTCTATTTCAGATGGTGCATCTGCATTAGTATTAACTTCAAGTGAAGTTGCTACTCAACGTGGTTTACAACCACTGGCAAAAATTATTGCAACAGCTTCAAACTCTCAGCATCCTTCAGAATTTACAATTGCCCCTGTTGGTGCTATTGAAAAAGTTCTAAAAAAAGCGGGTTGGAATGCGCAAGATGTTGACCTGTGGGAAATTAACGAAGCTTTTGCCATGGTTACCATGTGCCCAATTGATGACTTCAAACTTGATGCTGAAAAAGTCAATATTAATGGTGGTGCTTGTGCATTAGGTCATCCAGTAGGTTCTACAGGTTCTCGTATTATTCTCACACTGATTCATGCACTGAAACGCACCGGTGGTAAAAAAGGTATTGCAGCACTTTGTATTGGCGGTGGTGAAGCAACAGCCATTGCGATTGAACTTATTTAATTAAAATTAACTATTTTAAAATCCCACTTCGGTGGGATTTTTTTTATGAAAAAACTACAAAAAATGACCCACAAAATCACTTTTAAGTTTTAACTTATTCTTTTAAACGAAAACAACAATGGACAATAACAATGCAACTCAATCACTATCTCAATTTCCAAGGGCAGGCAGAGCAAGCCTTTAATTTTTATAAATCAGTTTTTGGTGGCGAGTTCGCCATGTTGAGTCGCTATGGTGATATGCCACCGTCAGAAGGTGTGACATTATCTGAAGCGAACAAAAATCTGGTTCTTCACGTTTCTCTACCTATCAATGAATACACTGTACTTATGGCATCAGATACAAATGATCAATTCTGTGCGCCTAACAGTGTTTTTACCCAAGGCAATAATCACTACATCGCAATTAACCTTGAAAAGGATGAGCAAGAAAAAGCTAAACAACTTTTTGATGCTCTATCTGTAAATGGTCAAATTGAAATGCCTCTAGAAAAAACGTTCTGGGGTGCATTATACGGAGCGTTTACCGATCAATTTGGTATAAAGTGGATGGTTAACTGCCAACTTGATACATAATTTTCAATATAAAAAATCCCGCAAATTGCGGGATTTTTTATTTCAGGATTTATTGAGCACCTGTTTGATAACTCGCTTCTGGCACACCAGTTGAAGCTTGATACGGATTGGTAAAGTCTTGCAAACCTGCCGCAGCTTCTTGTACGTCTTTGCCTTCTTTTACAACAAAGCTATCAAAACCAGAACGCTTTAAATAGTTTAAAACATCCTTAAACACATCACCTGTTGCACGTAACTCACCTTGGAAACCTTGGCGGCGTAATAGTGCTGCAAATGAGTAGCCTCGCCCATCACCAAAACCCGCAAACTCAATGAAAATTGCATCAAGTTCATTTAATGGGAAAGTATGATTTTCAGGCGAATCATTTACCGTCACATACAAAGCTTTTTTGCCTTGAATGTTAGCTAATTGGTCAAGTTGAGCTGTTGTTACCACAACGTCACCTTGAGGAATCACACCATCTTCAGCAATGATTTGATAAGTATTATCTGCAATCGTGCCATCTTTATAAAGCACTGGTAGAGCTGTATTAAGCATATGCACGCTCCTTAAATGGTTGAATTCCTACACGACGATATGTATCAACAAAACGCTCACCTTCAGTACGCAAATCAAGGTAAGTATTTAATACTTCCTCAATTACATCAGGCACAGCATCTGCTGCAAATGATGGTCCTAAGATGTCACCGATTGATGCATCATGGTCAGAATTACCACCTAATGTAATTTGGTAGAATTCAGCACCTTTCTTATCTACACCTAAAATACCGATGTTACCTACGTGGTGATGACCACAAGCATTCATACAACCAGAAATATTTAGATCTAAATGACCAAGATCATAAACTTTATCTAAGTCATCGAAACGACGTGTAATCGCTTCAGCAATTGGAATTGATTTTGCATTTGCAAGTGAACAGAAATCACCGCCCGGGCAACTAATGATATCGGTAATAAAACCAATATGTGCACGTGCCATATTTTGCTGTTCAAGCGCTTGCCATACATCGAACAAATCTTTTTGAGGCACATCTGCCAAAGCAATGTTTTGTTCGTGAGTTGTGCGAAGTTCACCGAATGTATATTTATCAGCAAGATCTGCAATAAAGTTCATTTCTTCAGTGGTCATATCACCCGGTGCGATACCTGCACGTTTTAGAGAAATCGTAACAATACGATAGCCCTTCACTTTATGCGCATGCGTGTTGATGTTGAACCATTGCTTGAATTTTGGATGCTCAGCAAATAAAGCCGTGAAGTCTTCGTCTGCCAAATCTTGATAAGCAAAAGGAGTGAATTCTTCATCCAGTTTTTTCAAGATTTCTGGCTGAATTTTCAATGCTTCACGTGTATGTTCAAACTCAGCTTCAACTTTTTGAGCAAACACTTCAGGCGTTAATGCTTTAACTAGAATTTTAATACGCGCTTTGTATTTATTATCACGACGGCCATGCAAGTTATAAACACGTAGAACCGCTTCTAAATAAGCAATTAAATCTTCACGCGGTAAAAACTCACGAATAACGCTACCAATGATTGGAGTACGGCCTAAACCACCACCAGCCATAATTTTATAGCCGATTTCGCCCGCTTCATTACGCACGATATAAACACCAATATCGTGGAAAGCAGTTGCCGCACGATCTTTTTCTTCAAGTGCAGAAACAGCAATTTTGAACTTACGTGGTAAGAATGCAAATTCTGGGTGGAATGTACTCCACTGACGAATCAATTCACATGTTGGACGTGGGTCTGCAATTTCACCAGCAACTACACCTGCATATTGGTCAGTTGTTGTGTTACGAATACAGTTACCACTGGTTTGAATGGCATGCATTTGTACAGTTGCAAGTTCTGCCAAAATATCTGGCACATCTTCAAGTGCAGGCCAGTTCAACTGAATGTTTTGACGCGTAGATACATGTGCATAACCACGATCATAAGCAGTTGAAACTTCAGCAACTTTACGTAATTGCTTAGAATTCATTAAGCCATACGGCACAGCAATACGCAGCATAGGCGCATAGCGTTGCACATATAAACCATTTTGCAAACGTAACGGACGATATTCATCTTCAGAAAGTTTGCCAGCTAAATAGCGTTCAGTCTGATCACGGAACTGAGCAACTCGTTCATTAACCAGCTGCTGGTCGAAATCGGTATATAAATACATGGCGTATGGCTAGTAGATTCATTATTAAGGCGGATAGCATAGCGAGCTTTCATTCATCAATAAAATGCTTTTTTTGCATATTTAATAACGGTTTTATTGATAAGCTTTAATATAAATCGACATAAAAAAGCCCGGATAAATCCAGGCCCTTTCTATAAAAGCTTTTTATTTGTTATCTGGTAAGGCATAGGCCACTAAATAGTCGCCCATTTTTGTACCAAATGAACCATGACCACCAGCCATGATCACAACATACTGCTTACCATTGATTTCATAAGTCATTGGTGTTGCTTGTCCACCTGCTGGCAAACGCGCTTCCCAAAGTTTCTTACCATTAGTAACGTTAAACGCACGTAAGTAGTTATCTTGAGTTGCACCAACAAACATGACATTACCGGCAGTAGAAATTGAACCACCTAAACCAGGCACACCAATTTTCACAGCTGGTAACTGGAACAAGTTCGGTAAGCTGTCACGAATTGTACCAATACGTTTTTTCCATACCACTTCATGAGTTTTCAAATCAACGCCAGCTACATAGCCCCAAGCTGGTTGTTTACAAGGTAAACCAAGCGGAGATAAGAATGCGCTAATTTCAACACCATAAGGTACGCCGTACATCGGTTGTACACCCTGCTCAGTTCCTGCACCTTTTGCAGTTTGTGCACGGTTTGGATCGGCAGGAATTAAACGACTTACGAATGGCAAACCAATCGGGTTCATCACAGCAACTTGACGGTCAGGGTTAACTGACATACCGCCCCATTCAAATACACCTAAGTTACCAGGGAAAACTAAAGTACCGTTTTCAGATGGTGGAGTATAAATACCATCGTAATTTAGACGTTTGAAAGATACACGACACATGAGCTGATCAAGCATAGTGGCACCCCACATATCTTTATCAGTCAATTTATCTTGTGGAGCTAAGTTCAAGTCAGAGAATGGCTGAGTTTTTGAATAATGCTCGCCTTTAGTTTGTGGTCCACGTTTAACTGTTTGTGGAACTGGTTTTTCAGTTACAGGAACAATTGGTTGACCATTACGACGATCAAGAACAAAGGCATTACCTGTTTTAGTCAATACATAGATTGCAGGAACAGTTTGGCCAGCTTTGTTTTTGATATCAGCTAAAGATGGTTGTGATGGTACGTCCATATCCCATAAATCATGATGGGTTGTCTGGAAGTTCCACACTAATTTACCAGTAGAGGCATTAATCGCTAACATTGAGTTTGCATAACGCTCTTTCAACTCGGTACGGTCGCCACCCCAGATATCTGGAGTACCTACACCTGTTGGAACATAAACGATATCAAGTTTGGCATCGTATGCTAAAGGAGCCCATGCATTTGGTGAGTTATGAACGAAATTCGTACCTTCGCCCGGCATTGCATTTGGATCTGCTGCGCCAGTATCAAATACCCAAAGTAGTTTACCAGTGTTAACGTCATATCCACGAATTACACCAGATGGTTCTTTATTTGAGTAGTTATCTGTTACCGAACCAGCAATAACAACTGTTGAACCAGTCACGATACCAGGAGATGTTGGGTTGTAACCACCTGGGTAAGCATATGGCATAAACTCTTGCAAGTTCACTTCACCATTTTTACCAAAGTCAGTACATGCTTTACCAGTGTCAGCATTCACCGCAACTAAACGACCATCATTTACAGGAACAAAGACTTTACGCGGACATTGTGTAGAGTCAGATTTCTTGCTTTGAAGACTCGTTGCAAACTCAGTTGTGTTATTTGCATCGTAGTACATCACACCACGGCAAGTTAAATGTTGGAACGATTTATCCGTTTTAAGCTTCGGATCAAAACGCCATTTTTCTTTACCTGTCGCAGGATCAATTGAAATTAATTGCTGGTGAGCTGTACAGATAAACATGTTATTACCGATTTTAATCGGTGTAACCTGATTAGTCGTTTCGCCAGAATCATTACCCGTTTTAAGATCGCCAGTACGTAAAGTCCAAGCAACTTTCAAATCTTTTACGTTTTGATCATTAATCTGTTTTAACGGAGAATAACGTACGCCTGCTTGAGTACGACCATAAGCTGGCCAGTCACTCTCTGCTACACCTGGAACTGCTTGAGCAGTTTCTGGTTGAGGTGTCTTGATTTCACCATTAATTTCTTGCGGATCGTTGAAAATCGAATAGACCATCAACAAGATTGCAATTGCTAGAGTTGAAGATAAGGCAACTTTACTTGATCCAAGGTTGCTGATTCCACGAGTTACGGCTGGAACCAATAACCATAAACCAAGAATACCTAAAATATCTAAACGAGGTGCAAGCGCCCAGAAGTCTGTTCCAACTTCCCAGACACCCCAAATAATGGTACCCAGCATTAAAGCAGCGTACACCCACAATGCTGTAGATGCGCGCTTATAGAGTTGCCATGCAACAATTAGGAGTAATACACCAGTAATAATATAGTAAATTGAACCGCCTAATGTAGCGAGCCAAATACCTCCAATTAACAGGAATAACGCTAATAACCCAATAATAATTACGGTAAAAGTCGTTAAACCTGATCTTGAAGTAGGTTGAGTCATAAACCACCTCTTATCAATCATCATTTTTATCGGAAAGATAGGTCAAGCTTTTCATCAAAAATCGGCCTATCGATACATCTAAAACAAAACTCAGGCATAAAGAAAAAACGGAAGGTCAGGATTATTCAATCAATGATTTAGCCCTCGACAATCCGTTTTTCAGAGTAATTACGCTTAGAATGCAGTTGAGAATTTAATACCGCCTACCCAAGTGTTATCACCATTTTTTAATGCACCAACATGACGGACATATTGCACATTTGGACGGATAGTTAGCCAGTTTGTCGCATGAATACCGTAGTAAAGCTCGGTATTGTATTCAGTGTCGTATTCTTTATTTTGGACATCGTTCCAATCATCGTTGATATGGATACGCGCAACACCTAATGCCAACTCATCTTGAGGACGTTGATTGAGCAAACCTTTATAGACTAAGCCTACATTTTGCATGTTATCAATTTTGTTGGTATCAGAGTCGTGGAACGTCAGGTTCACAAATCCGGTCAAACCTCGGTCTGTTTGATCAGCAGGCTGGAATAATTTTTGTTTTGCAGTTACCCATACACCTTGCTTATGAGATGATTGAGCCTTATTTGTAATTTCTTCGGCATCAGCAGTACTGTAGTAATACCCTAAGCGGTATTCACCAGCCATACTTTGAGCGCCTAATTTAGGTGACCAAACTACTTCCGCAGGAATAATTGCCCCATGAGAACCATCAGTGCTTAGGTTGAAACCTTTGCCTCGGTCCAAATTTTCTGGGTTATATTCATATACACCAACTTGAGTATATAGATCGGGTTGCAAGTTATATTTAACACGCATTGCCCATTGGCTGACAGGCCAGTTATACCACTGATCACCAACCCAGTTACCAACTTGCGAGCCACAAAGCGCCAAGTTCTGGAAATCACAGTCAAAACTATTAAAGTCTTCACCTTCACCAAAACGACCGACTTTCACGTCTAACTTCTGGTCAAGAAATTTTTTCTTGATCCACAAATCGGTTAAACGCCAAGTTTGCTCACGCCCCCACACTTCTTGTACCGAGCTTAAGTGCCCCGCTAAAGCTGGTGAATGTTCAGAAAGCGATTGCCCATCACGATAAGTTAATGTGATTTGAGCTTCTGTATCTTGCCACCCTAAAATTTTGTTTAAATCAAAATGAGTTCCTAAAGCAAGTTGCCCCGTATAAGCACTACCATGCGTTGATGTATTTTTTGAATCTAAAATACCGGCGTATTCGCCGGTATATCCAAAAGAAAAATCATAACCTTGTGCTTGTAACGCGGTGCGTTGACCGTTCCAATCACCCAACATCCACGGACTATTTGGGTCGAATGCAGCAGCAGCTTGTGCGTGCTGTATGAAAAGAGTAATTGATAAAACGGATAAACAGGAAGCCATCAAGGATTTATGTGTTTTCATGTTTACATACCTTTTATGTCTTTGTTTATAAAGGGTACGCTAATTTTATGTAAAGAAATTATTCAAAATGTTAATCAATTGATTAATCTAATAATAATCTTAATACACAGTGTCTAAGAAATGGCCTCAGCTCTTTACCATTGTCCTTCACCAAGTTTTTGACCTATAAAGGAATATCTCATTTTTGATCTTGAAAATTTAATTGGACAAGCCAACTGTGGTTCTGTATCTGCTGTATTATTCTGCAAAGGAACATCCACAATCCATCCACGTTGTTGTGCTAAGGGCGAGTTTAATGACTCAGTGAGACTTAAAACAGGTTCTACACATACATCAAGGTTTGCAAAAATTTCATGCCACTCTTTAAATGTTTTGCTTTTAATTTTTTCTTGAATGGCTTGTTTAACTTCTTTCCGATCTTCGGCATCTAATGAAGCGCCCTTTTGTAATAATAGGGGCAGATCAAGCGCTATGGATAACCCTGACATAAATTGTGGTTCAAGACTACCAATTGAAAGATAACGACCATCTTGGGTCATATAATAGTCATAGAAAATCCCACCATTGAGCATTCCATGCTCTGGAGACTGTTCGACTTGTGCAGCAAGTGTGGCTGATGCAGCCATACTATTTAAGCTAGCAACACAATCGGTCATGGAAATATCAATATATTGCCCCATACCACTACGCCCGCGTTCAACCACCGCCGCTAAAATAGCAATAACTGCATGAAGTGAACCACCTGCAATATCTGCAACTTGAATACCAAGTGGTGGCGGACCACTGTCTTGTCGACCACTATACCCAGCAATACCGGCTAAAGCTAAATAGTTAATGTCATGCCCTGCTCTGTCTTTATAGCTTCCTGTTTGTCCATAACCTGTAATTGAGCAGTAAATTAAGCGCGGATTAATTTCGGCAAGTGTTGAGTAATCTAATCCTAGACGGCGCATGACATCAGGTCGAAACTGCTCTATGACAATATCAAACTCGGAAATTTTGGCTTTAATGAGTTCAATACTTGCTGGATCTTTTAAATCGAGAACAATCGACTGTTTATTTCGGTTTAAATAACTATGTGCCGTTGCTTGCCCATTTGCATAGGGCGGCATGATTCGAATTAAATCTGGACGCGATGGAGATTCGATATGGATGACTTCTGCCCCCATATCGGCTAAGTACATTGTGGCAAAAGGTCCCGGTAAGAGTGTCGAGAAATCGAGAACTTTAAGTCCATTTAATGCTGTCGTCATCGTTTTTTTAACCACTATTATTCATATTTTCTTTTATATTAGTTAAGCAAATATTCTAAAACAATGTCATGTTCAGCCATTTACCTTGATCATTTCGGCAATTTAACATGTAAAAAGTGCTTTTACTCTGTTGTAAATCGCCAATTTATTTTTTTAGACGGTCATTTAGGTCAATTTAAAGTGAACATCAAAGAGACTGAAGGATTCAATATGAGTCGCGATACGATTAGCATCCACTTCGTGAATGCGGCTTTGACAGGCGTAAAGCGCCTTGGCATGGATGTTGAAATGCTCCTTTCACATGTGGGCATTGAAGCGGAATTATTACGTCAACCTAAAGCTCGAATCTCACCAGAACAATACACTCGTTTTATAAAAATGTTGTGGATGGTCACACAGGATGAACACGTTGGATTTGACGTACAACCACGTCGTCTGGGCACTTTTGCCATTATGTGTCAGTTGATTATTCACGCAAAAACATTGGGCCAAGCCCTTGAACTTTCATCTCAATTTTACAAATTATTTGGCGATGAATGGTCTGTCAGCCTAGAGCGTGACAAGCATGAAGCACGTCTAGTTCCGCTCATTCCAAAAACTTTAGATCCAGATCATTTCATTACCGAAAGTATGCTTATGATTTGGCACGGTCTAGCATCATGGCTCATTGAACGCCGTTTGCCATTAGAGCGTGTTCATTTTAGCTACCCACGTCCTGCACATGCAGATGAATATGATGCATTATTTTTTGCACCAGTCATGCAGTTTGATGCACCGCGTACTGAAATAACTTTTGCGGCTGATTATCTTGATTTGCCAATCCGTCAAGATGAAAAAACGCTAGAAGAATTCTTAAAAGCAGCCCCTGCTCAACTTTTAGTAAAATTCAAAAATACCAACTCGCTAACTTCTCGTATTCGTGAAGTACTAAAAAGCCAGATTGGTGAAGAAATGCCAACGCTTAATGACGTTGCATCAATGTTGTATTTATCTCCTCAAACCTTACGTCGTCGCTTGGCTGCCGAAGGTAAAAGCTATCAAGGCGTAAAAGATGCTTTACGTCGCGATGCTGCAATTCACCTGTTACTCAACCCTGAATTAACACTTGAAGACGTTGCTCAACAAGTTGGTTTTAGTGAAACCAGTACGTTCCACCGCGCATTTAAAAAGTGGACGGGTGTAACCCCTGGCCTATATCGCCAGCTACACGGTTACCACTAATTCTTTAATCTATTTAAGTTTCACATTTAGCCCAAGTTCAACTTGGGCTTTTTTGTATTTCTATTGGCAAAAATCATCACCTGACTGGTGCGCTTATCGTCATTGCACTCGCTATTAAAACCAGTACACTCAAAACACAAATAAATTTTAAGCAATAAAAAAGGAACTGTTATGAGCGAGGCTTATATTATTGATGCCATTCGCACCCCACGCGGAAAAGGAAAAAAAGACGGCTCTCTTTATGAAGTAAAACCAATTACCTTACTCACTACTTTATTAAATGAATTACAGCAGCGCCATCAACTCGATACATCTAAAGTCGACGACATTGTTTTGGGCTGCGTAACTCCTATTGGTGATCAAGGCGGTGACATTGCCAAAACCGCAGCGATTGCAGCTGGCTGGAATGATGATGTTGCTGGGGTTCAAATTAACCGCTTTTGTGCTTCAGGCTTAGAAGCAGTCAACATGGCAGCCATGAAAGTCCGTTCTGGTTGGGAGGATTTAGTGGTTGCTGGTGGCGTTGAATCAATGTCACGCATTCCAATGGGTTCCGATGGTGGACCATGGGCACTAGACCCAGAAACAAACCTTAAATCATCATTTGTTCCACAAGGCATCGGGGCTGACCTCATTGCAACCTTAGATGGTTATAGTCGTGAAGATGTTGATAATTTTGCTGTAAAGTCACAACAAAAAGCGGCAGCGGCTCAATCAAATGGTTATTTCAATCACTCAGTCGTACCAGTAAAAGATCACGCAGGTGTGGTGATTTTAGATAAAGATGAGTTTATTAAAGGTAATACCACACTCGAAGGCCTAACGAAGCTCAACCCAAGTTTTGAAATGATGGGGCAAATGGGTTTTGATGCAGTTGCTTTACAAAAATATCCGGAAGCACAAAAAATAAATCATGTTCATCACGCAGGTAACTCATCAGGTATTGTCGATGGAGCAGCTGTAGTTTTATTGGCTTCTGAAAAAGCAGTAAAAGAACAAAATTTAAAACCACGCGCTAAAGTTTTGGCGACTGCACTAGTCGGTACTGACCCAACCATCATGCTAACTGGCCCTGCTCCTGCTGCACGTAAAGCTTTAGAAAAAGCTGGCCTTACTATTGATGATATTGACCTATTTGAAGTCAATGAAGCCTTTGCAGCTGTTGTAATGCGTTTTATTAATGAGCTCAACGTCCCTACTGAAAAAGTCAACGTAAATGGCGGTGCGATTGCTTTGGGCCATCCATTAGGAGCAACAGGTGCCATGATTTTAGGCACACTACTTGATGAGCTTGAACGACAAGATAAAAAGCGCGGTTTAGCGACGCTCTGTGTTGGCGGTGGGATGGGTATTGCCACCATTATTGAACGCGTATAAAAATTAGGGATATAAAAGATGAGTGCAATTCAATACGAAAAAAATGCCGACAATATTGTCATTTTAACGCTTGATTCAACAGGTCAATCTGCGAACACCATGAATGCCGAGTTTCGTGACTCGCTTGATGAGGCGACTCAGAAACTTAAATCAGAAACAGAACTTTCAGGTGTTATTTTCCGCTCAGCTAAGAAAACTTTCTTTGCAGGCGGTGACCTAGATGAGCTAATTCAAGTTCAACCTGAACATGCGACTGACTTTTTTAATATGGTTGAAAAGCTAAAAGGTCATTTACGTACAATTGAAACCCTAGGAATTCCAGTCGTTGCAGCATTAAATGGCACTGCACTTGGCGGTGGTTGGGAAATCGCATTAAGTTGCCATCACCGTATTGCAATCAATGACCCAAAAAGCAAATTTGGCCTCCCAGAAGTCACTTTAGGTTTGCTACCAGGTGGCGGCGGTATTGTCCGTATGGTACGTCTGCTAGGGCTTCAAAATGCATTTCCTTTCTTAATGGAAGGCAAACAGTTCGGTGTTGATAAAGCAAAATCTTTAGGCTTAATTCACGATACTGCTGAAAATGAACAGGAGCTTTTAGATAAAGCAATTGCTTGGATAAAAGCTAATCCAAAATCTCAACAGCCTTTTGATGTGAAAGGCTACAAAATCCCGGGTGGTGATCCAAAAACTCCAGCAGTTGCACAAGTTCTTGCAATTGCACCAGCCATGTTAAGAGACAAAACTAAAGGTTGTTACCCTGCCCCTGAAGCGATTATGGCTGCCGCAGTTGAAGGCGCTCAAGTCGATGTCGATACTGCACTGCGTATCGAGTCTCGCTACTTTACTCAGCTTACAACAGGCCAAATTTCTAAAAATATGATCGGCACTTTCTGGCATGGTCTAAATGCAATTAAGTCTGGTGCCAGCCGCCCTGCCGAAGTTGCAAAATGGCAAGCCACTAAAGTTGGTGTGTTGGGTGCTGGCATGATGGGTGCGGGCATTGCTTATTCAACAGCCATTAAAGGTATTCCAGTTGTCCTTAAAGATGTCTCAGTTGAAAATGCGGAGAAAGGCAAAGCATATTCACAAAAGCTTCTTGATAAACGTGTTTCACAAGTCCGCATGACCGCAGAAAAACGTGATCAGGTTTTATCTCTGATTACGGCTACAGCGTCAGCTCAAGACCTTCAAGGTTGTGACCTAATTATTGAAGCGGTATTTGAAAATCAAGAACTCAAAGCCAAAGTCACTCAAGAAGCTGAACAGTTCTTAGCGCCTAATGGCGTAATGGCATCAAATACATCAACCCTGCCAATTACAGGTTTAGCTCAAGCAAGTAAGGATGATAAAGCTTTTATCGGTCTGCACTTCTTTAGCCCTGTCGACAAAATGCAGTTGGTTGAGATTATTAAAGGTAAAAACACCTCCGCAGAGACTCTTGCTAAAGCCTACGACTTTGTACAACAAATTGGAAAAACACCGATTGTTGTCAATGATAGCCGTGGTTTCTTTACCAGTCGCGTGTTTGGTACGTTCATTCAAGAAGGTATGCGTTTGCTTGCAGAGGGCGTTCACCCAGCACGTATTGAAATGGCTGCCCTTAAAGCAGGCATGCCTGTTGGGCCACTCGCCATTCAAGATGAAGTGTCTTTAACCTTAACCGAACATGTTGCTAGTGAAGCACGTAAAGCCCTGCAAGCTGAAGGAAAAGATTTACCTAAAACTTCTGTAGATGAAGTGGTTCACACCATGATTCATGAGTTAAACCGTAAAGGTAAAGCTGCTGGTGCAGGTTTCTATGACTATCCGGAAAATGGTAAAAAGCATCTCTGGGAAGGCTTGAACCGTTGGCAAAAAGATCATGATATTTCTGAACAAGACATGATTGATCGCATTCTGTTTGTACAGGCGTTAGATACCTTACGTTGTTATGAAGAAGGTGTGTTGGAGTCTGTGATTGATGCCAATGTCGGTTCTATCTTTGGGATTGGTTATGCGCCTTGGACGGGTGGAGCAATTCAATTCCTAAATCAATACGGCACTGATAAAGCACAAAAACGAGCTGAAGAATTAGCGGCCAAATATGGTGAACGTTTTAAACCGCCAACTTTGCTAAAAACCAAAGCTGAGCAGAAACAAAATATTCAATAACTTAGACTTATTGAATATTTAAAAACTGCATAAACCTTGCCCATATAAATACATTTTATTTATATGGGTTTTTCTTTATGTCCTTTAAGATTTCAGCCTCACACCTAAATATGCTATAAATAGACTTCATTTTTGTGCTTCTACAGCACATTCGAGAAATCCTTATGTCCGATAAAAATTCTTCCGAGTCAGCAGTTCTAGGCTGGAAATTTGTTCTGATCGTTGGTGTTTTAAGTGCGATTTTCCTTGGCTTTTTCTATTTAGCAATGAGCAATGAACCTGACTACATGCCAGGAGCACAGCGCAAAGCACAACAAGAGCAAATGCAGCAAAAAGCTGAACACTCTACAGAGCAACACGCTCAACATGACGATATGCCTGAAATGGACATGCAAGAACATAAGCACTCAACTCAGTAATCAGATATTTTTCAAATGACAGATTTTTCCCGCAACGCACTGGTTGTAGAGGGTGGAGGCATGCGTGGTGCCTTTACCAGTGGTGTACTTGACGCATTTTTACAACAGCAGTTCAATCCTTTTGACTTATACGTTGGTGTATCGTCTGGTTCAACCAATGTGGCTAACTACTTGGCAGGCCAGCAAGGCCGCACTCTAACGTTTTATGTCGATCACTCACTCCGCCCTGAATTCATCGATTACAAACGCTTTTTCAAAGGCGGTGATTTACTTGATTTAAAATGGATGTGGGAAATTGGTGAGCAAGAGCACCCGCTTGACCAACAGAGTCTTTTTGCCAGAAATCCTGATTTTTATATGGTGTTGACGCATGCCAAAACAGGTCATGCGGAATATCTCCGTGCTGGTAAAGATAATTTGCTAAACGCACTTCGTGCATCTAGCTCAATTCCAGTTTTAACGCGTCATCCCGTCGATATTATGGGTGAACCTTATTTTGATGGTGGTGTTGCAGATGCCCTACCCGTTCGCTGGACGGCTCAGCAAAGTGATGTAAAAAAACTATTGGTTTTACGCACACGCCCGCAAAATTACTTTAAGGCGAGTAGTCGAGGCGATCAATTCCTAGCGAAATATGCGTTTAAACATCATTATGGTTTTGCAAATAGCTTACGTAGCCGTTGTGCTCGTTATAACGCTTCGGTCGATTTTGTTCGTGGTGAAAATCCAGAACAGCAAATTTTAGAAGTTTGCCCACCGCCACTTAAAAATATGGCTGGCCGTTTAACTACTAACCCGAAAAAGCTTCGCTATAGTTATGAAGTCGGCTTAGAAACAGGGCTACAGGCAATTGAAAGCTGGAATACAATGAAATAAATCCAACTTGAGATTTCTAAAAAGAAGTCTCAAGTTAATTCTAAAATCATGTCAATATGTGGAATGCCACAGTCTTGGTAAACCTCACCTTGCATATGAAAACCTAAAGCTTCGTAAAAAGCTGTGACATAGGTTTGTGCTGAAAGCTTTAAACAAGGCAGTTTATGACTACGTGCATATTCAATAATATGCTGCATTAAAATTTTACCAATACCCTGCTTTCGATAAGGCACTAAAACAGCAACACGCCCTACGCTATGCTGTGGCAACAGACGTGCTGTAGCGATAGGCTGTTCTTTGTCATAAACAATAAAATGCAAAACTGTGGCATCCAAGTCATCCCACTCATCTTCAGGCGCAATTCCCTGTTCTTGAATAAAAACTTGTTCACGGATGTATTTCGCATCTTTCTCGAGCTGTTCCCAACCACCCTCTATAATTTTATACATCCGCTCACCGCCCTAGCACTTACAGCCAATATTTTCGATCGGCAACTGATCTTGCAATAGCAATTCCAACGTTTGTTTTTTAATACCATACATTTCTTTCAATGCTTGGATTTGAACCATAATCTTGGCATCAGATTCAGAAACATTTTTGCGTTTCGTCGCCAAAATCATTTTATTTTTGCTGGTATGTTCAAGCGATACAAACTCAAAAACTTTAGTTTCATAGCCATACGCTTTTAAAAGTAACGCACGTAAAGTATCGGTCAGCATTTCGGCTTGTTGCCCTGCATGAATACCAAACTGTAGCATTGGTTGTAAAACTTCTGGGCTATGTAATTGAGGGCGTAACTCTTTGTGACAACACGGCGCGCACATAATCATTGAAGCGTTTAAACGAATTCCAGTATGAATGGCAAAGTCAGTTGCAATATCACACGCGTGTAAGGCAATCATAACGTCTAGCTTTTCTGGCTGATAACTACGGACGTCACCTTCAAAAAAGTCTAAGTGGTTAAAATGCACTTTGTCTGCAACATTCTGGCAAAACTCAACCAGATTCGGGCGCAATTCAACACCAGTAATTAATGGTGTTTTTTGCTGCTCTTGCAAATAATCATACAAAGCAAAAGTTAAATAACCTTTGCCCGAACCAAAATCTACAATGCGTAACTCTTGTTGAGATGCATCAATTTGCTCATAAGCACTCGCAAAGATTTCAATAAATTTATTAATCTGCTTCCATTTACGCGCCATGCTTGGAATGATTTGGCCTTTTTCATCGGTAATACCAAGCTCTTTTAAAAACGCATTGCCCTGCTGTACATAGCGCTGCTTTTCACGATCATGAGTCTGAACCGTTTGTGTCGCATTTACTGCCTGCTTTTTACCCATATTCAATAGGGCTTTTTTCTTATTTTTTTTAAGTTGTATCTCTTGAGTAGTCGAAAATAAGTTTGCTTGCTTACATTGAATGATCAATTGCTCAATCTGCTGCAAGCCCTCTTCAAATGAATAATTTTTAGTCACATCTTGGGTAGTATGGTGATATAGAGCTGAAAGCTGTTTTTGACCATGTAGCTCTACAACGCGGAAAGTAATTTTTTCCAGCTGAGCCAACTCTCCTTTATATTGGCTCAAGATCAAACGCTCAAAAGCTTGTTGGTCAAGCATTTGCTTGATTTCATGAAAGAATTGCTGTTCTTGCTCAAAGGAGAAAACCGACACGGATATACCTAAAAATGAAGACTCATATAAAATAGAAGTTTAAAGGGTCTAGGATTAAAAATAAAATAACTTTACGACTGTTTTGTATTTCTATACATTCGTATTTTTAATCAAAAAAATTAAACTTATGAGTAAATCTGTGTTGGAAACTTACGATCCAAAAGAAGAACTATTTAATGCCTACAGCCATGGGGCTGGTATTATTATGGCCGTTATAGCTTCTATCTTTTTAATTATAAAGGGATCTTATCTTTCCACCGTGCAGTGGATCGGTTTGTGGGTATACTCATTTAGTCTCATTTTGGTTTTCACCAGTTCTACACTCTATCACTTTGCTCAAACACAAAATCTACGCTACTGGTATAAGAAACTTGACCATACAGCTATTTATTATTTAATTGCTGGAACGTATACACCATTCTTAAGCATCGCAATTCCTACTACAAAAGCTCACTATCTGTTGGTTGCACTTTGGAGCATCGCTGCAATTGGTACACTTTTCAAGTTAGTTTTTATTCATCGTTTTCAAAAAATTTCTTTGCTCGCTTATATTTTAATGGGATGGCTTGCTGTGTTTGTAATGGATGACATGCGCACTTATTTAAGTAAAGACGCATTGATTTTCTTAATCATTGGCGGGTTGGCTTATACGGTTGGAGCATTGTTTTACGCGTTAAAAAAGGTAAGATATACCCATGCGATCTGGCACATTTTTGTGCTTTTAGGTGCAGGAGCACATTTTCTTGCTATCTATTGGTACATAGTTTAGTTCATTTTTCACTCTTATTCAGTGATCCTGAAAGAGTCATGGATGATGTTCTTTCACGCTATTCTTTTAGAAAAAATACGTCTTTAAAAGGAATAGTAAATTAAAAATAAATTTTAACTGATATAAGGTTTTATATGGATTCAACCTCTGCGACTGCTGCTCCGGCAGTAGCCACTAATTCAAAAACACGGGTTTTGTTTGCAAGCTTAGTCGGTACAACCATTGAGTTCTTCGACTTTTATATCTATGCAACTGCTGCCGTTATTATTTTTCCTCACTTGTTTTTCCCTGCTAGTAGTGGCAGCGCCGCAGTCTTACAATCTTTAGCAACCTTCGCAATTGCCTTTATTGCCCGCCCCATCGGTGCAGCAATATTTGGACATTTAGGAGACCGTATTGGTCGTAAAGCCACATTGGTTGCAGCTTTACTCACCATGGGTATTTCAACCGTATGTATTGGTTTACTTCCTACCTATGCACACATCGGAATCTTCGCACCCTTACTATTGGCTGTATGCCGTTTAGGACAAGGGCTAGGCTTAGGTGGTGAATGGAGCGGTGCAGTATTACTCGCGACTGAAAATGCCCCTGAAGGTAAAAGAGCATGGTATGGCATGTTCCCACAACTCGGCGCTCCAATTGGTTTTATTTTGGCAACGGGTTCATTTTTATTATTAAGTGCCACCATTCCTGAGCAAGCATTCATGCAATGGGGTTGGCGTATTCCATTTATTGCAAGTGCTGTATTAGTGATTGTAGGCTTATATATCCGTTTAAAACTACATGAAACTCCAGCATTCCAAAAAGTTTTAGATAAGCAAAAAGAAGTTAATATTCCATTTAAAGAAGTCATCACTAAACATACGGGTAAGCTGATTCTTGGTACGATTGCAGCCATCTGTACGTTTGTCGTGTTCTATCTTACAACCGTATTTGCCTTAAACTGGGGAACCACAAAGCTTGGCTATGCACGTGGTGAGTTCTTAGAACTTCAACTCTTTGCTACCCTTTGCTTTGCTGCATTCATTCCTTTATCAGCTATTTTTGCAGAAAAATTTGGTCGTAAAACAACCTCTATTGGCGTCTGTATTGCTGCTGCGATTTTCGGCTTGTTCTTCTCTAGCATGTTAGAGTCTGGAAATACCTTAATCGTCTTCCTTTTCTTATGTACTGGCTTGGCGATTATGGGATTGACCTATGGTCCGATTGGTACAGTTCTTTCTGAACTTTTCCCAACATCAGTTCGTTATACAGGTTCGGCATTAACATTTAACTTAGCAGGCATTTTTGGTGCATCATTTGCGCCACTTATTGCAACTAAACTTGCTGAAACTTATGGTTTATATGCAGTTGGTTATTATCTTACTGCGGCATCCCTTTTATCACTCATCGCATTCTTACTCATTCGTGAAACAAAAAATGATGATGTGAATAATCAGATCTAAAAATTAGAAATTCTTATATAAAAAAGCCGGTTCAAAATTGAACCGGCTTTTTTATATATATGATCTTAATTTATTGATGCTGGATTCGAAGGTGCAATGCTATTTGATACAGCAGGAGCTGTTACATTACTTGCTGCAACAGCAGCTGGTCCAGCAACAGCAGCTTCACCAATGAGTGCAACTTTTGCTTTTTCTTGGCTCTTCACAGATAAAGCAGGGTTAGTTGCTACAATACGATTAATGTTTGCTGAGTTTGCTGGAGCAATCGCAGTCGTTTGTAAAATAATTGGGCGATTACCTGTGTTACCCAACGTATAGCGAATGCCTGTACGCGGGCTAATCACTGTAGTATTTTCTTGCTTCACTACAGCTTGAGCCGAAGTTGGGCCTTTTGCTGCAAGTACTTTATCAACCGTTGTCGTTTGAGGGGCTGAAGCTGCTTCTGCTGCGAAAACAAAACTAGGCACAGCAAGAACAGTTAAAAATAAAGGTTGTAATACTTTTTTCATTGTCTTTCCAACATACACTCTGGATGAGAAGTAAATAGCATTTAATGCTTAAAACTGCAAACATTATTCACAGGCTTACTACAAACATAAAAAAGCAGAACAATTGTTCTGCTTTTTTTCGTTAAGGCAGATTAAATCTTACCGTGACATTGTTTATATTTTAGTCCAGACCCACATGGGCATGGTGCATTACGGCTTTCTGGAACAGGGAAAGCTTGCTGATCGTTAGACTCGTTCACGCTTTCTTGAGAAAGTGTAACTTCACCAGTTAACCCATCTACGTCATCATGTTCAAAAGAAAGCTTCATTGATTCAGCTTGCTGCTGCTGTTGAGCTTCCATTTCTGCAAGTTCTTCTGGTGTTGGGATATGTACGCGAGACAAATCAGTTACAACATCAGTTTTAATAATACCCAGCATATTTACAAACAGGTTGAAAGCTTCTTTCTTGTATTCCTGTTCAGGATTTTTTTGCGCATAGCCACGTAAGTGAATACCTTGACGCAAATAATCCATTGCAGCCAAATGATCTTTCCAATGACGATCAAGAGAGTTTAAAACGAAGTGACGTTCAAGCATTGCTGCTGATTCATCACCCATTTGAGCGCGGCGCTGGCGATAACGTTCAATTACTTCATCGCTAATACGCTCAACTAAACCTTCTTCATCTAGACGGCGATCTTGATCTAACCATTCTTGAATTGGTAACTCAATACCCAAATCAATACGCAGAGCGTTTTCTAAACCTTCAACATCCCACTGGTCATGAATTGACTCTGGTGGAATAAAGTTAGCAATCACGCCTTTCATCACTTCGTGATGCATTTCTTCAACGTATTCTTTTAAAGTATTTTCAGCTAACACTTCATCACGTTGTGAATAAATGATCTTACGTTGTTCATTATTCACATCATCGTATTTCAATAAGTTTTTACGAATATCAAAATTACGCGCTTCAACTTTACGCTGAGCGTTCTCGATTGAACGACTCACCATTTTGTGTTCAATCGCTTCATTTTCTTGGAGACCCATCGCACGCATCATTCCGACTACGCGATCACCTGCGAAAATACGCATAAGGTCGTCTTCAAGAGACAAATAGAAACGAGAAACACCAGGGTCACCCTGACGGCCCGCACGACCACGTAACTGGTTATCAATACGGCGTGATTCATGGCGTTCAGAACCAATGATGTGCAAACCACCTGATTTCAATACATCTTCGTGGTCTTGTTCCCATTGTGCTTTCAGACGTGCTTCATCTTCAGCAGTAGGGTTTTCAAGTTTGGCAAGTTTTGCTTTCCAGTTACCACCCAAGATAATGTCCGTACCACGACCAGCCATGTTAGTTGCAATCGTTACTGCATTCGGGCTACCCGCCTGAGCAATAATGTCAGCTTCACGCTCATGTTGTTTTGCATTCAACACTTCGTGGTGAATACCAGCTTGCATTAACTTAGAAGATAAAATTTCACTGGCTTCAATGGTCGCTGTACCAATCAGAATCGGTGCAACACCTTGCTCACGAATATTCGTAATTTCCTGAATAATCGCGTCATATTTACCGTTACGGTTTAAATAAATTAAATCGTTTTGGTCATTACGTACCATTGGGCGGTGAGTTGGAATAATCACAACATCAAGGCCATAAATTTCTTTCATTTCCGCAGCTTCAGTATCAGCAGTACCTGTCATACCTGAAAGCTTTTTATATAGACGGAAATAGTTCTGGAATGTTGTGGTCGCTAGTGTCTGGTTTTCAGGCTGAATTTCCAAACCTTCTTTCGCTTCAACTGCTTGATGCAAACCTTCTGACCAACGACGACCTGGCATTGTACGGCCAGTATGTTCATCAACAATCACGACTTCGCCATCGTGAATAATATAGTGAACATCACGCTGGAATAAGAAATGTGCACGAATAGCAGCAGACACATGATGAACAAGGCTCAGATTCGTTGCTGAATATAGGCTTTCACCTTCAGCTAACAGACCCATTTGAATAAGTTCTTGTTCAACAGTTTCATAACCAATTTCAGTCATTTCAACTGAACGCTGCTTTTCATCAATCCAGAAGTGCCCACCATCTGCAACTTTTTCTTCTTTTTGCGGATGTAATTTAGGAGGAATCGTATTGATTGCAGAATACAGATGCGAAGAGTCTTCACTTTGACCAGAAATAATTAATGGTGTACGTGCTTCATCAATCAAGATTGAGTCAACTTCATCGATAATGGCATAGTGCAAACCACGTTGTTTCTTTTCTGCTAAAGAAAACACCATGTTGTCACGTAAGTAGTCAAAACCGAATTCGTTATTAGTACCATAGGTAATATCAGCAAGATAAGCTTCCGCTTTTTCAGACGGACCTTGCATTGAATAGATCGTACCAATGCTTAAACCTAAAAACTCAAATAATGGACGGTTCAACTCAGCATCACGCTGTGCCAAATAATCGTTCACCGTAATGACATGAACGCCTTCGCCACTTAATGCGTTTAAATAACACGCCAAAGTACCCATCAGGGTTTTACCTTCACCGGTACGCATTTCGGCAATTTTACCTTCATGCAAGGTAATACCACCAATAAGCTGAACGTCATAGTGACGCATGCCCATTACACGCTTGGCTGCTTCACGACAAACTGCAAATGCTTCTGGAAGTAATTTATCTAAACTTTCGCCATTATTATAACGTTGTTTGAATTCTGGAGTTTTTGCAGATAAGTCTGCATCGCTTAAAGCTGATATCGTCGGCTCGAGCGCATTGATTTGCTCAACAATTTTGCGCATTCGTTTGAGTTCGCGCTCATTTTTTGTACCGAAGATACCTCCGATCAGACTTGCCAACATGGATAAACTCTCTAAATCTTGCTTGGTCAAATGAATAAACTTTTTCTCAGTCGTTTATTATGGTGCCAGAAATTTGAAGTACAAGGGGTTTGCACAAAACCCCTAAAAAAAATCTGATAGTTAGATGAATGGTATTTCATTCATCTAGTCCCCCTTAATGTATTTGGCGCCTAAAACGCACCATTAACGCTCATCTATTAAGCATAACTTCCGAGAAATCTAATTTAGCAAATTTACCTTAAAGTTACATTGATTAAGCACTTAAAATAATGAGTTTTAGTCATATATATTTACACTTATATAAAAATTTCATAATAAAATATAAAAACAATAATTTTAATCATAAAGTAAATGCTGCATATTCATTCAATCGAATAACAAATTATGAGCAATTGAGGAAATATCATGACACTACGATTAGGAGACACTGCCCCCGATTTTCAACAAGAATCGAGCGAAGGCCCAATTAATTTTTATGATTTTTTAGGGGATAGTTGGGGAATCTTATTTTCACATCCAGCCGACTATACGCCAGTATGTACAACAGAGTTAGGTTACACAGCAAAATTAAAAGATGAATTTACGAAGCGTAATGTTAAAGCGATTGCTTTGTCAGTAGACGATGTAGAGTCTCATAAGGGCTGGATTAACGATATTAATGAAACACAAAACACAACTGTAAACTTTCCAATCATTGCAGATAAAGACCGTAAAGTATCTGAGCTTTATGGCTTCATTCACCCTAATGCCAGCGAAACTCTGACAGTGCGCTCATTAGTGATTATTGATCCGAATAAAAAAGTTCGCTTAATCATTACCTACCCTGCTTCGACGGGCCGAAATTTTAATGAAGTCTTACGCGTTGTGGATTCATTACAATTAACTGACAAGCATAAAGTCGCTACACCTGCGAACTGGCAGCAAGGTGAAGATGTCGTTATTGTGCCATCACTTAAAGATGAAGAAGAAATTAAACAACGCTTCCCTAAAGGTTACACAGCGGTTAAACCTTATTTACGCCTAACACCACAGCCTGAAAGCAATAAAACCGACTAAAGGTTTTATTGCTTGCAAGACAAGCGAAGCACGTAGGCAAGTCTCTGAAAGGTTCCTTGCAAGACAAGCGAAGCGCGTAGGCAAGCATCAAAAGATTTTAAATAAGCCAACCACGTAGTAAATCGTAAGCAAAATAAGTAAATTTTTCACCCTTAAAAAGCCATCCAACGTGATGGCTTTTTTATTTATGTATTGAATACACATGGTTTTTACTGCTCAGATCAGTTATAACTCGAAGCGATTCGGTATAAAAAATAAAAATCATGATCTATAAAATTCATCATTTAAAGTGTGGCAGCATGTGCCCAGTTTGTGCCCCACTCTTTGGACAAAAAGGCTTTCGGGCTGAAGTCGTCTGCCATTGCCTTCTGGTTGAAACTGATCGAGGCTTAGTGCTTATTGATACAGGCTTTGGCTTGCAAGATTATTTACATATGAAACAACGCCTAGGCCCATTAGTTAAACGTTTAGGTAAAATTGAGCCTAACCTTGAGTTTAGTGCTATTCAGCAAATTCAAAAGCTCGGGTTTAATCCAAAGGATGTACAACACATCTTTGTCACTCACCTTGATTTTGATCATGCAGGTGGAATTTCAGATTTTCCACATGCCACTGTGCATGTTTTAGCTGCAGAATATAACGCAGCCCAACTTCCAAATTTTAAGGGCAAACTTCGCTATAGAACCAATCAATATAAAGATCATCGCTACTGGAACTTTGTTGAATACCAGCAAGGTGAAGCATGGTTCAACCTCGAAAAGGTAAAAGGCTTTCCTCTGTTTCAAGATGAAATTTTAATGGTACCTCTATTGGGGCATTCAGCTGGTCATTGTGGTATTGCCATAAAGCAACAAAATCAATGGTTATTATTTTGTGGAGATGCTTACTACTCACATCTAGAGTTAAACCCTAAAAATAAATTAAGATCACTCAGTGTGCTGGAAAAAACATTTGCAGAAGATAATGAGCAACGCCTTATTAATCTCAAACGCTTACAGCATTTAGCTCAACATGAGCCAACGATTGAAATAATTTGTGCTCATGATCCTTATGAGCTTAATCGGTATCAAACATGAAAAAATTATCGCTCATTACACTTCTCATCTGTATAAATTTACAAGGATGTATGCAGCATGAAAGTATTGCTCATGAGCAACGACCAAAAGACTGGGGCACTTTAGTCTCTCAGAGCCATAACTTTTATCAAATTAGTAATGATGTTTTTCGCAGTGAACAACCTAGTGCTGCAATGATTTCAGAATTAAAGAATCATCAAATTGGAACAATTATTAATTTAAGGGCCAAAGACGCAGATACTTTAGTTTTTAAAAATGAAAATTTTAATCTTGTGCATATTCCTATCAACACATGGGCAATTAACCGCCAAGATCTATTAGAGGTTATGCAGCAAATCAAAATTGCTAAACAGAGTAATCAACGTGTTTTATTGCACTGCTACCATGGTTCAGACCGTACAGGCGCCAGCGTTGCGATGTATCGCATTATTTTTGAAAATTGGGCAATTGATGATGCGGTTAAAGAAATGAAGGAAGGTGGTTATGGCTACCATATTATCTGGAAAAATATTGACCGTTTATTCACCCCTGAAAATGTAAAATGGATTCAACAGCAACTGTCGAATCCATCTTAACTACATCTTAAGTAAACCTTAGATCAGATTAACGCTGATCTAATGGCACCCAATCAATGACCCAAGCCGATTTCATATTTAAACTTGAATCAGAAGTAATTTTCTTACGGGCGGCATCTGCTGTATCACGGTCTTTCGCAGGACCTACCATGATACGGATTCCCTTGCTAGTTTGGCTCGTAGTTACCTTGTAGCCTTTAGCTCGTAATTTAGAAACAACTGCATCTGCATTTGCTTGGTTAGCAGCCAATGCAACTTGCACCATCCACTTTTTATCACCATTTTCCAGCAATTCACGCGCTTTTTCAGCCTCAGCTTTTTTATCAGCTTCTGCTTTACGCTTAGCCTCTGATGTTTTCTTATCAGCTTCTGCTTTGTGTTTCGCTTCAGTTGCTTTCTTATCGGCTTCTGCCTGACGTTTTGCTTCAGCTGCTTTCTTATCAGCTTCCGCTTGGCGTTTTGCTTCAGCTGCTTTTTTGTCTGCATCTATTTTTGAAGTATCAGTTGTTTTATTTGCCACATTAGTTTGCTGGTTTTTAGCTTTCGCCTCACCCACTAACTCTGGTGGAATATTATCTGAACTTTCTTGAGCAGCTGTACGACGGGCATTAATCGCAGCGTATTCTGCTGCGGCTTTACGAGCAGCATCAGCTTCAGCTTGCTGTTGCATTGCTAAAAACTCAGCTGCACGTGCTTCTTGCTCAGCAACCGCTTTTTCACGCGAACGGCGCTGTTCTTCTAACAAACGTTTTTCTGTTTCAACATCAACCGCTAAAGGCTGTAGTTGTACCATTTGTCCTTCGGTTGCTTGCTTTGGCTTAGTTTGAGTTTTTGGTGATGTGGATGCCGGTGGCTGAACTTCAACCTGTTTTATTTCCTCATTTCCTTTTAGAAGTAATGCTGCCAATAAAACACCACCTCCCAGTAAAACAACACCACCCATCCAGCGTTGTTTGTTATTCATTGACATTCTTCCAAATACTCCCAAATCGCTTCTAAAGTATGAAACGAACCACAGGCCAAAATCAGCTGATTGTTATTTGTTTGCTCAAGCGCTGATTTAAAAGCCTCTTTGATATTGCCATATTGTTGTACTGTCTGGCCTTGCAAGGCATCATTAAGTTGCTGAATCGGTGCAGCACGCGGCACATTCAACTCAGCAATTTTCCAATGTAAAACAGTAGGTTTCAATAAATCGACTACTGATTTTATATCTTTATCTGCCAGCATTGAAAATACTGCGACAACTTCTGTGTACTGTTTATTGTATTCTAAGAAATTTCGCAATTGCTTTAACAAAAATTCAACACCATGTGGATTGTGTCCGGCATCAAAAATTACCGTTTTACCCTCCACTTGACGCTGCTCAAAACGTCCAGCTAAACGTGCAGATTGAATACCTTTTTCTAATGCTGACTGAGAAATTTCAAGTCCGCTGTTTAAAATAGCTGCAACCGCTCCCGCAATATTTTCAATGGCTAAATGACCTAAAGGAAGCTTTAAAGTAGTTCCTTCTGAGGCAAAGTACCAGTTTTGCCCATCATCGGCGAGTTTATAAAAATAATCACGATTAACGGTATATAAGTCTGCTTGCGTATTTTCTGCTTTATCTTGGATTGCTTGAGGTAGAATTTGTTCACCGGCAAAGACAACCGGAATTTGTGGACGAATAATGCCTGCTTTTTCAAAAGCAATTTTTTCGATAGTATCGCCCAACCAGTCAGTATGATCTAGGCCAATATTAGTAATAACTGCAACGTCGGGATCAATTACATTGACGACATCTAAGCGTCCACCCAAACCAACTTCGAGCACCCATACATCACATTGTTGTTGTTTAAAAATGACAAAAGCAGCCAAAGTGGTTGCTTCAAAAAAAGATAAGCTTAAATCACAATCGCGACGAGCCTGATCGACTTGAACAAAAGCATCAATCAGACTTTGATCATCGACTTCAACTCCACCTAATTTGACTCGCTCATTAAAGCGATAGATATGCGGTGACTGATATAACCCAACTTTATAACCCTGTGCGTTTAATATCGCGGCCAGTGTGGTTGTAGTTGAGCCTTTACCATTCGTTCCGGCTACTGTAAAAACTTTAGCAGTAGGCTGAGTTACACCCAGCTTTTCTGCAACAGGAATTACACGTTCCAGACCAAGATCTATCCCTGTAACGTGAACATGGCTCCAATAATTGAGCCATGTATCTAAAGAGTCTATTGAAAGTGGAGCTTGTTGGTTCAAGGTAAGTTCATCAATTTCGATACAAGTCGAGATACAGTATCACGTAAAGCGTGACGATGAACAATCTGATCGATTACACCATGATCAAGCAAATATTCAGCACGTTGAAACGGTTCTTCTAGAGTTTCACGTACAGTCTGCTCAATTACACGTTTACCAGCAAAGCCAATCATCGCTTTAGGTTCAGCAATATGAATATCACCCAACATTGCTAAAGAAGCTGTTACACCGCCATATACAGGATGTGTTAACACCACGATATAAGGTAAACCTGCATCTTTTAACTTTTGAATCGCCGCTGAAGTACGTGCCATTTGCATAAGAGACAGCATACCTTCTTGCATACGTGCACCACCAGAAGCTGCGAAACAGATCAATGGTTGACGTTTTTCAATAGCAAGTTCAGCAGCCTGAACAAAACGGTCGCCTACAACTGTACCCATAGAGCCGCCCATAAAGTCGAACTCAAAAGCACATGCAATCATATCTACGCCATTTAAATTACCTTGCATGGCAATTAAGGCTTCCGTTTCACCAGTTTTGGTTTGCGCTTCACGCATACGATCTGGATATGGCTTAGTGTCGACAAACTTTAACGGATCTTTCGCGCTAAATTCTTGCCCTAATTCTGCTACTACATTGTCGAAGAACCAGTTCAAACGATCACGAGCTTTCATACGTAAGTGTTCATCACACTGCGGACAAACATACGCATTGAAAGAGATTGCTGTACGTGTCACTAGAGCATGACATTCAGGGCATTCAATCGTTGGCTCAGTAAATGTTGCTTTGAGAATTTGTTGCTCATTTGCGACTTCAATACCTGGAACCGGACGTTTTGTCCATGGTGTCGAAGGGCTAAGAACTTTCCCTGATTTCACTTCTTGATTCATACTAACTCATCGAGCGCTGCTCGAAGCTCCTTGACTTTATTCACCGTCTGTTCAACAGCGTCATCCGCTGCCAACGTTGCAAAATTTTTAACGAAAGCACTACCTACAATCACAGCATCAGCAACGCTACCCATTGCTTTTGCTGAAGCAGCATCACTAATACCAAAACCAACACCTACTGGAATATCAGTGGCATTTTTGATTTTTTGAATACGTGCAGCAGCTTCTGCCGTATCTAGTGTTGCGGCTCCCGTTACACCCTTAAGTGAAACATAGTAGATAAATCCACTTGCCTGATTTGCCACATGTTGAATGCGTTGGTCTGTAGAAGTTGGTGCGAGCAAGAAGATTTGATCCATGTCATGTTGCTTCAACACAGCCCCAAACTCTTTTGACTCTTCTGGCGGTAAATCCACCAGTAATAAGCCATCTACACCACACTCTTTCGCATGAGAAACAAACTTCTCGTAACCAATCACTTCAACCGGATTTAGATACCCCATTAAAACAACAGGTGTATCCTGATCCTGTTCACGGAACTCCTTTACCATATTAAGAGCATCTAATGTGTTAGTCCCTGCCGCAAGCGCACGTTCAGCTGCAAGCGCAATTACTGGACCATCTGCCATTGGATCTGAAAATGGTAAACCAAGCTCAATGACATCTACTCCTGCCGCAACCATTTTATGCAGTAACGGAACTGTTACTTGCGGTTGTGGATCACCCGCCATGACATAAGATACAAGCGCTTTACGTTGTTGGGACTTAAGCTTTTCAAAACGGGTGGCAAGACGTGACATAGGGTTGTGCTTTCCTTGAATTATTTAAAATTGAGGAGTTGTTTGTAGAAATACAAGAACATCGCATTTTAACGCTATTTTTTGTCCATTGAACAGGTCTAACGTTATGGCGATATTCGATTGTATGATTCATACAACCCATGGCGTACATTTATCAATATTTTGAAACTTTTCTCAATGATCAAAGCTTCCTATTTTCGAGCCATTATTAGATCGTCATCTGAATAGAAAATCGCCACAGAAAGGCTATTTTATTGCATTTTTATTTGTTAGCTGTAATTGTCTTTTTCTTGCTAATAGGGTTTGTCCTGTCAAATTTTTATGGGCACGTGCAAGTGCTGACTGGTCCGAATATCCCAATTGTTCAGCAATTAAAGTGAGGCTGGCATTTTGGTTAAGTAATATCTCACAGCGTCTCATACGTTCTGCATCTAAAATTAATTTAAATGAAGTGTTTAATGACTGTAGCTGGCGCTGCAAGCTTCGTACTGAAATATTCAACTCGATGGCAATATCTTCTATTTTAGGGGCCTGCTGCCTTTGCTTAAAATATTCATGGACGATCCAATGTATTTGCTGAGCTAAATCTGTATGTATTTTACGCTGAGCTAATGCTTCTTCTGCCTGTTTCACTAAAAGTTGCATTAAGGTTGGGTCTGCATGCTGAGGACGAATACTTAGTCCCTCACTTGCAAAAGTTAATGCATAGTAAGGTTTTTCAAATGATAATTTGCATTGAAAGAAACGCTGATAGTGCACTAACGGACCACGTGCACGGTGCACGAACTCAACTTGTTGCAAGAGAAAATCATGTAGTGGGGCTATCTGTTTAGCAAGCTGTACCATCGCAGCCAAAGTCAATTCACAAAGTATGATATTGCTGTCATCAACCAACGGCCAATACAAACGAATTTTTGAAGCATCTTGCTCAATTTGCATAGGCACCACTTGTTCACCGTCAATCACCAGACGATGAAACTTCATAATATATTCAAGAACCTCGGCAAAACTGCCACTTCGGGATGCCATGTAGCCCAACACTCCAAAATTGGCAGGTGTAATGCAAGTGGCCATTTCCAAGGCTAAATTGGAAACTTGTAGCTGAGATTCGGTTAGCTCTAAAAGCTCAAGAAAAAAATTTAAAGATGATTGAGCATCAATAGACGAAGCTAAAATATTTTGAACTTGTCGGGCCTGAACATCCGTCAGATTTAATGCCTGCCAGTCCATTTCCCTTTCTTTTAAGTAAGTATTCCAAAGGTAAAAATACCCATTTGAAATCGTAAAATCCTGCATGGCTCATCCTTTTTTTACTGCCATCTTGTCGCAAACTGTATAAAAATTGGCAATAACTGTCAAAACAAAGCCGACCAGCCGCGACATACTAATAAACAAGTTAGATGCGAGAAATAAAATATGAACGCACATGTTTCTTATCAAGTCGAGCCAGTGGTTCGTAAAGATCTAGATTTTCACTTAAACGAAGCGCCTCGCTTTTGGTTTAATAATGATCCTTTTTTGACTCGTATGTTTGATGCACTCAGCTTAACCTTTCCTGATGGGGAGCGTTATTTCATCGAATGCGTTCGTATGTTCCGTGACAAAATTGAAGATCCCGAACTACAAAAACGAGTTGTGGACTTTATTAAACAAGAAGCTCAACACGGTATTGCTCATGACAAAATGAATCAGCTCATGAAAGAACAAGGTATGCCTGTTGACCAATTCACAGCTACATTAAAAAGAATTTTTCGTTTTGAACTCACCAAACGCTCACCGCAATACAATATTGCAATGACGGCAGCAGCTGAACATTTAACTGCATTAATGGCAGAAACGTTTTATAGCAATAGAAAAACTTTGGAAAATGCTCACCCGTATGTCCGAGCGTTGTTTGCTTGGCATGCCATTGAAGAAATGGAGCATCGTGATGTTGCTTTTGATGTCATGAAACAAGTAGGTGAAGTTCCTGAGTCGACTCGTCGATTTGTATTGGTTCTTACAACAGTACTCATGTTTGGTTTTACGCTCTATCGCACCAACATCATGTTGAAATGTGATGGTTTTAGTTCTAGAGAAAGACTCTTAATGAGCCTTAAAGGCTTACCTTGGTTCTTCGGCAAAAATGGCACATTAACTGCTATGAAAAGCCAATATTTAGATTGGTTTAAAAACGATTTTCATCCAAGTCAGCATCCGGTCATTCGTCAATATCCAGTCTGGATTGAAACACTCGAAAAAACGAATGATCCGATTGCGGCTGGTGAGGCATTCTGGCAAGCAGGTTTATAACCTGCTTGTTACCATTTCGCATAATGTTGTTCTAGTAAACCGTATTGTTCGTTGCAATTGATTATATCGGTTGCCTCATTCTCAATCGTGCCGCTAATTTTAGCTTGCCACTGATTGAACTGGCTTCCAATCATTCTTAAATTAATATTTTCGTATCGGCACCAACCAATATGGACCTGTAGATTAAGTTTTTGATCTAGAGAACTAATTTGCCAAAGTTCATCATTTACTTTTTCAAATAAAACATCAGTCAGTGGAAATAAAACTCCGTTAATCCATAAGCAATTTTCATTACCAAAGCTTTCATTAACCCCTGAAGCTAAATTTAAACCAATACGCCGCCCTTGCTCATCCCAGAAATTACATGAAAGCCAGAACCAAGCCGTTTCAGGTCGCAAAAAACCACAGGTATCATCTAAAGATGCAAATGTCTTTTCATCAAATTGGACGACTTGGTTTTGTTTATTAATAAACATCCCTTCTACACCCAGCGTGGTCTGCTTTTGGGTATAGGTCCAACCATTGATACCTGTCGGTGTACACAAGCTTAATATATCGGTCCCAGCACAAAAAATACGAGCACTGAGTTGAATCTCACCATATTTAGTCACTCGAATGTACCGCACGCCATTCGCATGCTGGATATCAAACTGATAAGGCGATTTAGAAAAATAACTTTGATTAAATAAGGGTTGTTCATCAAGATAGGTTTTATGACCTAAAGGCTGAATGGCATTCCACTCGATGACCTGCCCTGTTTCATGGTCATAAATATAGAAAAAGCCATGCCCGACCCAGCCGATATCTGCAATTGCCAGACCAATACTATAGTGTTTATGCTGAATGCCGCAGAATTTAAATTTTTTATATTTTAATTGCTTACGCCAGCCCTTTAAGACCTTACCATAAGGGGTTTTATAAATATAATGTTGTACGTGAATGGTTGACGGTACAGATTCAAAACGCCCGTAACGAGGCTGTCCATTTTCTTGAATTAAATCCATTTACCCACTTCCATATGAATATTAGATTTCAAATGACCTATACCACGGTCAAATACGTATTTTCCCAAATTGTTGCAGCAAAATCGCCTTTTATTAAATGAATATAGCGCCCTGCTACACAATCTATCGCTAAGCAGTCATCAATATCAATGACTCGATCTGTGTGTGCTTTTTGCCACTCTTGATCTATAAACTGTTTACCTAATTGTTTTGCAACAACAGCATTTGGTGCAACTACAAACTCATAACGGTGAAGTTCACCGAATTCACGAGCATTATATCCACCCAGATTAATTAAATATAATTTTAAATCATCTGGTTTGGGTGCTGCATCTGTAAAATGAATTTGATAATTTTGCCCTTGAGAGCTAACACCAGAAAGCTTGGCCCAAGCATCAATATGTAATCCTTGAGCCTCACCAAACCAAGCCTGTTTAAGTTGAGGATAAACTTCTTCCAAAGTATCTCCTACAGCCATGACTACATCATGAACTTCTGTATTAGCACGTGCATGACGCCCGCCTAACATCACCATAAACAAACTTGGCATTGTATCCTCTTACATCTCGACCATTTCTACGCCATCAATGCGTGCAACTGTCATTAAATCTTTATCGCCACGACCTGAAACAGTCGCAATAATAATCTGATCTTTAGACATGGTTGGTGCAAGCTTAGAAACGTATGCCATCGCATGAGAGCTTTCGAGTGCAGGAATAATCCCTTCGATTTTGGTTAAATCACGGAAACCTTGTAAAGCTTCTGTATCATTAATCGGTACGTATTCTACGCGCTTCATATCTTTCAAGAAGCTATGTTCAGGACCAACACCCGGATAGTCAAGACCAGCTGAGATACTATGTGTCTCAATAATCTGACCTTGTTCATCACTCATCAAGTAAGTACGGTTACCGTGCAATACGCCCACATGGCCTGCATTTAACGGCGCAGAGTGTTTACCAGTTTCAATACCAAAACCAGCTGCTTCAACACCATACATTTTTACATTGGCGTCGTTTAAGAATGGATAGAACAAGCCCATTGCATTTGAACCGCCACCCACGCATGCAACCAATGCATCTGGTAAGCGACCTGCTTGCTCCAAGATCTGTTTGCGTGCTTCACGGCCAATAATCGACTGGAAGTCACGAACGAGTTGAGGGTATGGATGTGGGCCAGCAACTGTACCAATTACATAGTACGTCGTATCAACGTTGGTTACCCAGTCACGCATCGCTTCGTTCATGGCATCTTTCAGCGTTTTAGAACCACTTTGTACAGGTACAACAGTCGCTCCCAATAAACGCATACGATAAACGTTCATGGCTTGGCGCTTAACGTCTTCAGCCCCCATATAAACAACACATTCAAGACCTAAACGTGCTGCAATCGTTGCTGTTGCTACGCCATGTTGCCCAGCGCCCGTCTCGGCAATAATACGTTTTTTACCAGAAAGCTTTGCCAATAACGCCTGACCAATCGTGTTATTTACCTTATGTGAGCCTGTATGGTTCAAGTCTTCACGTTTAAGATAAATTTGCGCACCACCTAACTCTTTTGACCATCGCTCAGCATAATAAAGTGGACTAGGACGACCTACATAGTAGGCGAGATCGCGGTCGAATTCTGCCAGAAACTGTTCATCATTTTTCATGCGGGAATAGAGATTTTCTAAATCTTCTAATGCCGCCATTAAAGTTTCTGACACAAAACGTCCGCCATGGATACCAAAATGCCCTGCAGCATCTGGGTACTGTGTATAGTCAATCACATTGTTTTGCTGATCCACGTTGGACTCCTTGCATAAATCGTTCAATGAGTTGTTGGTCTTTTATACCTTTTGCGGATTCTACGCCTCCGCTCACATCTACTGCAAAAGCACCGGTAGTATGAATAGCGTCAATGACATTGTCAGGGGTTAAACCACCTGCCAAGATTAAAGGAATATCAAGTTTTGGGAATTTAGACCAGTCAAACTGATGTCCTGTGCCCCCTTTAAGCTCAGGATGCCACGCATCGAGCAATACAGCACTGGCACCAGCCGCCTGATATTTTTGAATTTCAGCAATTACATCTAAATCAGGTTTAACCTGAATCGCTTTATACCAGCGACGCTTACAATGGCGAGCTATTTCCTGACATTGTTCTGGAGTTTCATCGCCATGTAGTTGTAATACATCTAGGGGAACACAATCAAGTACATCCTGAATTTCAGTGGCACTTGCATTCACAAACAAACCAACCATTTGTACATAAGGCGGAATTACTTTTGTAAATTCTTGAACCGCTGCAACTGTCACATGTCTTGGACTTGGCGGAAAAAAAACAAAACCTATCGCATCTGCTCCAGCAGCAACAACTGCCTGAACATCTTGAATGCGAGTAATTCCACAGATTTTTGCGCGTGTACGTTTTTGGTTTGATGGGCTCATGATCTGCCTAAACTACAACCATTTCTTAAAATAAGCGCCATTGTAATGCAATTTTTGTCCCTTGCGTAAAAGTTCTCTGGGAATTGCTCCAAATGACATTGTATGAAATAAATCGCCACTTTATACTGCGTAAAATTGGAAGCAAGTGTAAGCAATTAATGCTTTAGGGAAGCTGGTGAAAGTCCGGCACTGCCCCCGCAACGGTAACAATGTAAAGCATATTTTTTAAGTCGATATCGACTTACACCACTGCAGTCATGTGGGAAGGTGAATATGTCCATAACATGAATATGGCGCTGAAGTCCGGAGACCTACTTGTTTCATCTATCTACCCGATCATTCACGTGGGGTGAATGTATGGAGCATGTTATGTCTAAGACTTTTCAACCTACTCGTCTGGTAGGGGCTATCGCTATTGCGATGGGGTTTTCACCTGTTATTTTTGCTGAAGATACAACCAACGCAACTCAGCTTGATCCAATTGTAGTGACTGCTTCAAAAAGTGCTGAAAAAGCGAGTGAAGTTCCGGCGCGGATTTCAGTGATTGATGAAAAAACGATTGAGAAGAATCCAATTGCAGATTTGCCTTCCCTATTAAGAAAAGAAGCTGGGTTAACCATTCATCAAACAGGTGGTTATGGCCAAACAGCCTCTATATTTATCCGAGGAGCAAGTGCTGGACATACTCTACTTTTACAAGATGGTATGCGTTCAAATACTGCAACTGTAGCAGGTCAAAATATTCACTTATTTGATACAAGCGATATTAAACAAATTGAAATATTACGAGGCCCTGCATCAGTTCAATACGGTACTGATGCTATTGGTGGTGTAATTCAATTAATTTCAAAAACCCCTACACAAAATAAAATCTTTACGACTATCGAAGCTGGTGAGAAAAATACTTATAAATCTATTTTAGGTATAGATTTAGCCCAAGATGGTTATTATGCTCAAATTCGTGGCCAACGTTTTGAAACAGATGGTGATCAAGTCATTAGTAATGACAACCGCAAAGCTGGTTTTGATCAAAAAGGTTATTCCGCTAAAGTTGGTGTTGATAAAGAGCAATATGGTTTATCCGCTGAAATCAAAGAAAATAAAGGTACTGGTGACTTTTTTTCTTATGGTGCGCCGCAAGCCTATGATTTTATTAACCGCTTATATAATGTTAACGCTCGTCTTAATTTAACTAACAATATTATTTGGAACACACGTCTTTCTCAGTTTGAAGACCAATATAATTTAATAAAAGCAGCTTACCCCTCTATTGTAAATACAAAGCAGCAAGAGGTAGATTCAAATATTAAATGGCAATTTACACCAAGCCAAAATATTTTGTTTGGTGTAGAACATAATAAAACAACTGCTGAGAAAGTAGTTGCTTATAGTGGCGATACAGGATTTGATAATTCTAATAAGACGACTGGCTATTATCTGCAACACCAATATCAACATGATGGTATTAATACCCAAGCAGGTATTCGTGTAGAAGATAATGATCAATTTGGTACACATACTGTTGGACAACTTGCTGGGCGTCTTCTTGTCACCCCAACAACTAGTGTATATGCAAATATTGGCACAGCTTTTCGTGCACCAGTTGTAGGACAAATTATTACAGAACCAGCTTGGTGGGGTGGAAACCCAGATTTAAAACCTGAAGAAAGTGTGTCATATGAACTTGGATTTGATCAAAAACTAAACCATGGGTTCAACATATATGGTTCGGTTTATCAAACTAAAGTTGATAACTTGATGGTATCTTCTGCCGCAACAAATTTCGTATTTTATAATATTGATAAAGCAACCTTAACTGGTGCTGAGTTAGGTTTAAAGTGGTCATTAGATAATTGGTTTATTAATGCCGAATATGCTTATGTTCAACCTAAAAATGATGAAACTGATCAGGATGCACCAAATCGCCCACGTCAAAACTTCAACATGAATGTTGGCTGGGATAATGGTATATATGGCTTCAACACAGCTTTTGTTGCAAAAGGCAAAGCAAAAGATACACAAGATGTTCCAGGCTATACTACTCTTGATTTTAACGCTTATTGGCAAATGAACCCAAATGTCAAAATCTTTACTAATATTCAAAACTTATATGATACGAAATATAAGACAGCATGGAATACAGAGGTTGGTTCATACTATATTGCCAGTGGCCGCCTTGCGTCAGCTGGTGTGACCTTAAGCTACTAAGCAAAACTTTATTATAAAAATATTTTCTTAACTCCAGTTTCGGGGTAATGTTCTGACCGACATTATCCCCTTTTTTATGTTCAGGATATCCATCATGGGACACCGTTTAAGCAAAATCTATACACGCACAGGCGACTCAGGCACAACAGGTTTAGGCGATGGCTCTCGTGTTGCTAAAGATGATTTACGAATTGCAGCACTTGGTGATGTCGATGAACTCAATGCCATTATTGGGGTACTTCGTGCTCAAATCACAGCTAGTCAAATGACCAACAAAGCGGATTGGGATAAAAGTCTCAGCCTTGTTCAGCATTGGCTTTTTGATTTAGGTGGAGAAGTTTGCATTCCAAACTACAATTTACTTGAGCCCGTTTGTATTGACTTTCTTGAAAAAGAAATTGACCGTATGAATGAAGACTTACCAATGCTTAAAGAGTTTATTCTGCCATCAGGCTCTTTAACTTGCAGTTATGCCCATCAAGCCCGTGCCGTTTGTCGCCGCGCAGAACGATCTCTACTGTCGGTACAAACACGTGATCAAAACATTCAAACCACGGCGCTCCAGCTTTTAAACCGCCTGTCTGACTGGTTGTTTGTTGCATCTCGTGCTTTACAACGTGCTGAAGGTGGACAAGAAGTGCTTTGGCAAAAAAATATTAATGAGATTATTTAAAAATAGCTTAAATTAAACATGGTCTCTGCTCTTTTCAAAGAGACCATAGTCAAAATATTTCATAGAAGAAAATTATGCGCATTATTGGTCATCGTGGTGCACGCCGAGAAGCTCCTGAAAATACACTAGGTGGGTTTCAGCACATAAAAAATTTAGGTATTCGTGGTGTCGAATTTGATATTCGTCAACTTCAAGACGAAGAGTTGGTCGTGATCCATGATGATAATTTTTTACGTACAGCTGGAGTCGACCAAATTGTTGAACAATCCACTTTGGCTCAAGCGTTAACATTTGATAATCGTCAAAACTGGCCTGACTGGCCAAGTTCAGAGCCAACACCAACGCTCACAGGCGCTTTAAATTTACTTGATAATTTCGATCATATTGAAGTGGAAGTGAAAGCTGTAAGAGATATGGTTTTAGCAGAAAAAATTGTTCAAAAACTTGAGACTGAATTACAAGGTTTTGAGAAAGTCGTCACCATCACAAGTTTTGATCTTCAAATTTTAACTGCCCTACGCGATATAAACTCTCAATTCAAACGGGGATTGTTAGTCGAGCTTCCAGTTGGAGCAACAGCAATTGAACTCGCTCATCAATATGGTTGCTGTCATATTGGTTGGCACGATCAACTCGCAACAGATGAAATGATTCAGCTTTCACAGCAGGCCGACTTAAATATTAGTGTCTGGACAGTGAATGATGTAGAAAGAGCAAAAAGACTTAGGGATTTAGATGTGCAAGGGCTAATTACAGATATTCCAACCACGATGTTACAAGCTCTATAAATATAAAAAAGGTGGTAAAACCACCTTTTATTTCTTTTGTGCCTGAATAAGGCGTTGTCCACTCTGATCAAGCAGATATAGCGTATTACCTACGAGCTGGAAGCGTTGAATACGTTGCAAAGCATCCACCAGTTCTGCCTCTTGGGCCAAAGCACCATCACAGCTTAAATGTCCTGCATTTACCTGCATGTCAAGTTTTTGCTGACTAAAATCAAATGTATAACGACCAAAAACTGCGTTACATCCAGTATGGCCTGATACTGTTTTTATAGCAGAATTTAAAGAGAGAGTTGGCCACTGTGTAAAGAATTTTGCCTTATGGCCACTGATCTGAGTAATCTGCCAATCAATATCTTGAATGCCATCAGCACTCACTCTCTTTTTTACAACAGGCGATTGAACATGATGAACTGTTTTTTTTGTTTGAACTTTTTTTGTATTTTGATCGGGTGCACTTTGACATGCGGCTAATACAAGACTGATTGTGACCAAGACACACTTCAATGATAATTTCCTTGCAATATCAATGCTGTTCTTTTTTTTCAATCGTTGTACGTTCATTAAACAACTTCTCCTACTTGAAAAACTCTGTGACATAGTTTAATTCTGTTACCGTTCTTTCAATACATCTGTACAATAATGCTAGTGATTCTCACTAAGCACGTGCTAATATGAAGGATAGAATAGCAATATATCTTGATGATTGGTTTTGCTATGTCGTTTTGTCTTTGTACCTTGTCTGACAAGGATTCTAGGAGCGCTGCCGGATATGACTTCCGCCCCACTCAAAGCCCCAATTAACTGGACCGCTAGCATTACCTTAATTGGTTTACCAATTCTTGCCGCAATCATAATCCCGATTTACGCGTATTATTATGATTTTAGTGTAAGCGCATGGGTAAGCTTATTTTTTCTTTTAGCTCTAAGTAGTATGGGGATTACTGCTGGTTATCACCGCCTGTGGGCTCACCGAGCTTACGAAGCGTCGTTACCGCTTAAAATTCTTTTAATGATCGGTGGAACTTTTGCCGTACAAAATAGTATTTTGTTCTGGGCATCTGGTCACCGTACTCACCACAGACATGTTGATCATGTCGATGAAGATCCATATTCAATTGAGCGTGGTTTTTGGTATGCCCATATGGGTTGGATGATCCGCGATCATTCGCCATCTGAGCCAGACTTTAAAAATGCACCTGACTTGCTCAATGATAAATTGGTTATGTTCCAGCATAAATACTATGGTTTACTTGTAGTTGCAGTTCATGTTGGAATTTTAGGTTTAATTGGTTGGGCAACTGGCGATTTATGGGGTGTAGTCCTCATAGGTGGTCTCTTACGCTTAATCATTAGCCATCAAGTGACTTTCTTTATTAACTCACTTTGTCATATGTTCGGTAAACGTCCTTATACAGACGAAAACTCGGCACGTGATAATTTCTGGTTAGCTATCGCCACTTGGGGCGAGGGTTACCACAACTATCACCATATCTTCCAATACGATTATCGTAACGGTGTGAAATGGTGGCAATATGACCCAACAAAATGGTTGATTTGGTCTTGTTCTAAACTTGGTTTAGCTAAAAATTTACGTCGCATTCCAAGCTTTAATATTAAAAAAGCAGAACTGGCGATGAAGTTTAAATATGCCGAGCAAGATCTTGCTATCTATGGTCATGATGTAAATGCTGACATTAGTCAAATGAAACAACGTATTGCACAAGAATACGAAGCATTTACCCATACTTTAAATGATTGGGCAAAACTTAAAGAACAAGAGTTACAAGCGAAAAAAGCAGCAATGGCTGAAAAGATTCATAGAATGGATCACAAGCTTAAAGTTGATTTTCAGTTGCTTGAACACCGTTTAAGTCATCACCGTGAATGCTTAGAAACACTTATGCGTAGTGTTAAAAAGAATACCAACGTGGTGTCAGACTAAAATAAATTCTGATCAAAAATAGCTCTTTCGGGAGCTATTTTTATGCCTGCTTTTTAACTATGGTATAGTGAAATCCGCTCTCTCTATTTTGCCAAGCCCATGCAATTTAATCCGCTCTACCCTTCACTTCCTTCTAAATTATTCCATGTTCAACAGCCATCTCCTTTGCGTGGTGCAAAAGCAGGCCATTTCAATGCCGCTTTGGCAGATGAACTGCAATGGTCAGAAGACGAAAAAAATGCATGGGTTGAAATCTGTAGCGGACAGCGTACTTTCTCTGAATTCCCTTCTCTGGCGATGGTCTACGCTGGCCACCAATTTGGACAATGGGCAGGACAACTCGGTGATGGTCGTGGCTTACTGATTGCACAAATACTCAATACAAAGGGTCAAACCATCGACCTACATCTCAAAGGTGCAGGCCCTACCCCTTATTCAAGAATGGGAGATGGACGTGCAGTGCTGCGTTCCGTTGTCCGCGAATATTTAGCTGGGCATGCTTTAAATGCTTTAGGCGTCGCTTCTAGTCACGCGGTAGGTTTTACGACCTCTACTCAAGGGGTACAGCGCGAAAAACTAGAGTTAGGCGCAATGCTACTCAGAACATCTGAATGTCATATCCGTTTAGGACATTTTGAATGGATTAATCAATACGCTCCAGAGTTACTGTCAGAATTCACTCAAAAATGTATTGAATGGCATTACCCTGAGTGTCTAGAAACTGAAAATCCTATTTTATCTTTTGCAAAAAAAGTAATTGAGCGTACTGCAATCATGATTGCGAAATGGCAATTGGTTGGGTTTGCTCATGGCGTAATGAATACCGATAACTTAAATATTACTGGTTCAACACTCGATTTTGGTCCATATGGTTTTATGGAACGCTTCCGTCCGAACTGGATCAATAACCACTCAGATTACCAAGGTCGTTATACTTATCAAAATCAGCCAAGCATAGGCCATTGGAATTTATGGACGTGGTTAAACAACTTGATTCCACTTGCTGAACCTGAACAAAAGGATCAGTTCAAAGAAGAGTTAGCGCGTTGCTTAGAACAATTTGAACCGACTTTTATTGAACATTACACAACTGGTTTATGTCAAAAAATGGGACTTCCCCATTTTCATAAAGACAGTCTTGATTGTAGTTTTAGTTTTTTAAAAATCTTACAAACTGAACAACTCGATTACACTCAGAGCTTTATTCGACTTCAAAATAAAGAATATAAAACTCTACGAGATGATTGCCTTGATATTCGTCAGTTTGATGAGTTTCTTAGCCAATATCAAAGTATTCGTGAACATCAAGATACTTCTGCACTTGATGCAAACATGCACCAAGCAAATCCGATTTATATTTTACGTAATCATATGGCTCAGCGTGCTATTGAAGCGGCAGAACGAGATGATTTTAGCGAAGTAGACCGTTTGTTTAAGCTGCTTGATCAGCCATATACAAGACAACCAGAACTCGAACAGCCACAAGATTTAGGTCCGTTACCAAGTGACGTACCAGACGTAGCTGTCAGCTGTTCTTCTTAATACTTTAAAACTAAAACTCTCTTAAACCACTTTAGTAGTGGCTTAAGAGAGTTTTTTTAAGCATCAAAGAATAATATATGAAAGTTAAACCTATCATTATTTGTACACTTCTTATAGTTCCACTCGGAATCACTTTTTATAAATATGAAAAATATTTACCAACTTTTACGCCAAGTCATCAAGCACTTTCAAATGAAGAGATTTTAGGACTAATCAAAACAAAGCCCGTCACCTCAATTGAAGTGTTTAAAAGTCAACGCGTACTTCTGCTCAAGAGTAATCAGGACGAAATTCGTCGTTATCCTATTCGTCTTGGCTTTAACCCTGAAGGACATAAACATTTTGAAAATGATGGCAAAACACCTGAGGGGGTCTATTCTATAGATTGGCGCAATTCACAAAGTGCTTTCTATAAATCTTTGCATATTTCCTATCCCGATACGAAAGATATTGCTTATGCCAAGCAACATAATCAACCAACGGGTGGAAATATCATGATCCATGGATCAGTTCCAAAATCCTTTTTATCTATGCCTTTTAGCTCGACTTATATGCCACATAAGGATTGGACATTAGGATGTATTGCAGTTAGAAATGCAGATATAGATGAGATTTGGCAATTCGTACCAAATCATACGAAGATTATTATTTATCCATAAATCCTTAAAACTATCCACATTTTCTGTGGATAACATTGTGGTTATCCACAGAATAACTTTCGCGAGTGTTTTACTCTTCAGGATATTCGAAGCGGTAACCTACACCATAAACAGCTTGAATCCATTCATGACGGTTACCAGTTTCAGCCGCTTCACTAATTTTTCGGCGCAAGTTTTTGATATGGCTGTCAATTACACGGTCGGCAACGTCAAAACTATCTGGATTAATATGATCTAATAATTGTGCACGTGAATATACTTGCCCTACATGCTCTAAAAATAGCTCAAGTAAGCGAAATTCGGTTGGCGTTAAGCTCAATGATTTTTGTTGATACCAAATTCTTTGCTGAGCTTTATCAATTCTGAAAGAATCATTTTGTTCAGGTTCTGCTTTACGCTCTAAACGGCGTAAAACTGCCTGTACACGAGCAACAAGTTCTTTTGGGCTAAATGGTTTACATACGTAATCATCAGCACCCATATTCAGACCTAATACACGGTCAATTTCCTCTGTACGGGCAGTGACCATAATAATCGGTAAATCTGACTGTTCACGAACTTTACGGCAAATGGTCAAACCATCCATTCGTGGAACCATTAAGTCTAGAACCATTAAATTAGGTTTACGTTGCTGGAAACTCGCATAAGCATCTTGACCATCATGAAACATACTTACTTCAAAACCGGCAGCTTCAAGATAATCACGCACTAAATGCGCTAATTCGACTTCATCTTCAACCAACATCACATGTTTCATGAGATATTTTTCCTTTTATATTTAACTCTGCTTTTTAAAAGTGAGCACACAACGTAAACCACCTAACGGTGAATGTTCAAAACTGAGTGTACCACCAAGCGCCTGCGCAATTTTACAAGACAAAGCCAAGCCTAACCCTGTTCCACCTGTACTACGCGTACGCGAATCATCTACGCGATAGAAACGTTCACCTAAACGGGATAACTGCTCATCGTTTAAACCAAATGGGCTGTCATCGACATACAAAGTCCACTCCTGCGGAGTTTGAGCTGTATGAATATGAATTTTGCCACCTGTTTCTGTATAACGAATACTATTACTAATTAAATTAACAATAATCTGTTTAAACCGATCACGGTCTAATAATAGCGGAGAACTTGTTCCTTCAACCTGAATTTCGAGACCAGCCTGCTCAAGTTTAGGTTTAAAGTTTTCTACTTCCTGTAATACCACTTCCCATGGATTAACAGAACTCAAATAACACTTAAGCTGCTGGGCATCTGCCTGTGCCAAGTCTGCAAGGTCTTGGGTCAATTTTTTCAGACTTGAAACCTGACGCATCATCGCATCTAAATGTTCAGGGGTTGCTTTTCGAATCCCGTCTTGCATCGCTTCAATTTGTGCTTGTAATACAGCCAACGGCGTTTTTAGCTCATGAGAAGTATCTGCCACCCATTGACGTCGCGACTCTTCATGCTGATGTAAAATTTCTGCTAAATGGTTCAATTGAGTTGATAAATCGCCCAACTCATCATTTCGTTTAATAACAACTTGATGTTGATAATTTCCTTTCGTTAATTCATTGGTTGCATTTAATAAACGCTGAATCGGCTTTTTAAAATAAGTCGCCATCAATAGCGCTGCAACTAAACTTGAAAGTAAGGTTAAAGCATAAATTAAGAGTAAATAGCGCTTTTGATTACTAAAGAAATTAATACTCAAAGCATCTTCTTTATCTAAAACAGGTTTTAAACCTAAATATCCAACCACTTGATTGTTTAAGATAATTGGGCGAAATGACATCTGATCTGAAGAAGGCGGCTCACCTACAACAAACTGGTGTCGTGCATCATATAAAGATAAACGTGAGCTCAAACCTAAACGGTCGGGCAAAGCAATAAAACGCTTTTTACCATTTTGAGTTTCAATATCTTTTAAGCTTCCCTTCTTTGATTTATTTTTATCATCACTTGGACGAAATTGGTTTGCACTTAAGGGGAATCTTAACCCTTCAAAGGGTTGATATTGAGAAGGTAAATTTTGCTCAAGTGTTCTTAATTCTTCATCACTAAAAATAGTATTTTTATTTGTCGGTGCAACTTGCGGTGAAATATTAATAAGGGCATGTTCATCGAAAGAATGCTGTTGTATGGCAATGTCATATTGACGACGAAGCCACCACTGCGAGAGACGATCGTAGTCATCAGGAGCCGCGGTTCCTTCGATTTGTAAAATCTGTGCCTGAATCGCATTCCCCCAATCATGGTACACCGTATAGACATCGCCCAGATTGGTTATAAGGCGGTCGAGCTTTTGCATTTCAACGTCAGCCACGTATTTGGCAAAGTTCTTTTGCATTGTCCAGTGCAAAACACTCAAGCTTGCAGTCGCAATAAGTAATGTAGTGAGCAAGACTGTCAAAAATAACCGTAATGCAATGGGAACACGTAGAACGTTCAAAAGCACTCTCTCATTTTTACCCTATATTTCGCATTGTAACCAACAACGAAAAGAAAAACTCTCCATTGTTTCTACATCTTTATTATCTAATCTTTAAGCCATCATTAAACACAACATTAAAAGGCTTTAAATATGAAAATGAAGGCAAAAATTGCGTTATTCAGTGCGGCAATTGTAACAATGGGAAGTTTAGCGGCGTGTCAATCGACGACTCAACCACCAAAGCCAGAGCGTGGCATGATGCAAGATGGCCCACGTGAAGGCCACCACCGTATGAAACATCGTGAGTTCACACCAGAGCAAAAAGCAGCATGGGAACAACACCGTGCAGAACGTCAAGCTCGCTTTGAACAAATCCAAAAAGCATGTGATGGTAAGGCCAACGGACAAGCAGTAAATGTTCAAGTTGGAGATAAGACACTTGAAGGTACTTGTAACCTTCGTTTTGAACCAAAGCGCCCTCAACCACCAGTTAACGCCCCTGCTCCTGCATCAGCTCAAGCAAAATAATTCTAAAAATCATAAAACAAAAGGCGCCTATAGGCGCCTTTTGTTTATACATAACTGTTTACGATTTTGACTATTTGTATCATATAAACATAACCAAAAGTGTTTACACTCAAAGCACTTAGCTAGTTTAAGCATTTTTTTCTTGACTTTGCAGTCACAAAGTAAAGGTCCTGAGGTGCTTGTGCAGTTATGCAAGTTGTTGCACGATGTAATAGTCCAAGGTGCCTCATGGCACATTCTCATAGATTAAGATTATAACTCTGGTTTCACCAGTATTGAGGAACCCGATATGCCACAATACAAAGCGCCCTTACGTGATATGCAATTCGTTTTGCATGAATTATTAAATGCTGAAGAACACTATGCAAAATTACCTGATTTCCAAGGTAACGTAAGCCGTGAATTGGTTGATCAATATTTAGAAGCTGCGGCAGATTTTTGTGAAAATGAACTTTCTCCTTTAAACCAAGTTGGCGACCGTGAAGGTTGTACTTGGAATGATGGCGTAGTTACCACTCCAACAGGCTTTAAAGAAGCTTATCAAAAATATATTGAACTTGGCTTTCCGTCTTTATCAGCAGAAGAACAATACGGTGGTCAGGCTTTACCTAACTCTTTAGGTATTGCAATTTCAGAAATGGTTGGTACAGCAAACTGGTCTTGGGGTATGTACCCTGGCTTGTCTCACGGAGCTGTACGTACATTAGAACATCATGGTTCTGATGAACAAAAAAATACTTATTTACCAAACCTTGTTTCAGGTGTTTGGACAGGTACGATGTGCTTAACTGAATCTCATGCAGGTTCTGACTTAGGTATTATCCGTTCTAAAGCAGAACCAAATGCTGACGGTAGCTATGCAATTTCTGGCGAGAAAATCTTTATCTCTGCTGGTGAACATGACATGGCTGAGAACATCATCCATATCGTTCTTGCTCGCCTACCAGGTGCGCCAAAAGGTACCAAAGGTATCTCATTATTCATCGTTCCTAAATTCCATGTAAATGCAGATGGTACTGTGGGCGAGCGTAATGCGGTTCGTTGTGGTTCTATCGAGCACAAAATGGGTATTCATGGTAACGCGACTTGTGTCATTAACTTTGACCAAGCTAAAGGTTACTTGATCGGACCTGAAAACCGTGGTTTGAACTGCATGTTCACCTTCATGAACACAGCACGTATTGGTACTGCGGTTCAAGGTTTAGCAGCATCTGAATCATCTTTCCAAGGTGCATTAACTTACGCAAAAGAACGTTTAGCAATGCGTTCGCTTTCTGGTCCTAAAGCTCCAGAAAAAGATGCTGACCCAATTATCGTTCACCCTGCTGTTCGTAACATGCTTTTAACTCAAAAAGCATTTGCTGAAGGCGGTCGTGCACTTGTTTACTTACTTGCTCAATATGCTGACATCGTTGAAAAAGGCGAAACAGAAGAAGAGCGTAAGTTTGCTGACAACATCTTGTCTTTATTGACTCCAATTGCAAAAGCATTCTTAACTGAAACAGGTTCTGAGTCTGCTAAGCACGGTGTTCAAGTCTTCGGTGGTCATGGCTTTATTTCTGAGCATGGCATGGAACAAATCGTACGTGATACACGTATTTCATGTTTGTATGAAGGTACAACTGAAATTCAAGCACTTGATTTGTTAGGCCGTAAAGTATTGCAAACTCAAGGTGCAATGCTAAAAGACTTTACCAAAATTGTTCACAAATTTGTTGAAGCAAATAAAGACAACGCTGCCATGAAAGAATTTGTTGAGCCGCTTGCAGCTCTTAACAAAGAATGGGGCGATCTCACTATGCAAATTGGTATGCGCGCAATGCAAAACCCAGATGAAGTAGGCGCTGCTGCTGTAGATTACCTCTACTTCTCAGGTTATATCACTTTAGCGTATCTATGGGCTCGTATGGCACTTGTTGCACAAGAGAAATTAGCAGAAGGTACGACCGATGTTGATTTCTATAACGCGAAAGTTACAACTGCTCGCTTCTACTTCAAGAAAATCTTGCCACGTGTTCGCTCACATGTTGATGTGATTGCAGGTGGTCTAGATCCATTGATGTCATTAGACGCTGAACATTTCGCTTTCTAACCATAGTTAGTTGCGATATGCAATGTTAAAAAACAAAAAAGGACTGCTCAGTTTTGACGGTCCTTTTTTTATAAAATCAATGATAAATTTACACTTTAAATTCCATATCCATTTCGTTTTACAGGATATCTAGCACAGGCCAATGTGCACAAAAAAGGTGAACGATTATGCCAATTTACAATGCTCCTTTAGCTGATATGAAATTCATCTTAAATGATGTATTTAAAGCAGAACAATTTTGGCAGTCTAATGAGAAACTCGCTCATGTAGATGCTGCAACAGCTGAAGCAATTTTAGAAGAAATGGCTAAATTTGCTCAGAACGTGACTCATCCATTAAACCGTACCGGTGATGAAGAAGGCGCTCGCTATGAAAACGGCGAGGTGTTCACACCAGCTGGTTTTAAAGATGCATTCCGTCAATATGCAGAAGGTGGTTGGATTGGCTTAGGTGCCGATGAAGAATGGGGCGGTCAAGGCATGCCAAAAATGCTCACCGTTCTTTCTGATGAAATGTTATTTGCAACTAACCCATCATTCATGCTCTACCCGCTTCTTTCTGTGGGTGCAGGTATGGCTTTAAACAGCTATGCATCTCAAGAACAAAAAGAAACTTACTTACCAAAGATTTATTCAGGTGAATGGTCGGGCACGATGTGCTTAACCGAGCCACATGCAGGTACTGACTTAGGTATTATTAAAACTAAAGCAGAACCTAATGGAGATGGTACTTATAACATCACAGGTACTAAAATCTTTATCACTGGCGGCGACAACGATTTAGCAGAAAATATCATTCATTTGGTACTTGCTAAAACTCCAGATGCCCCTGCTGGTTCACGCGGTATTTCTTTGTTCATCGTGCCAAAGTATTTGGTGAACGAAGATGGTTCATTAGGTGAACGTAACCTCGTTGGCCCAGGGTCTATCGAACACAAAATGGGGATTAAAGCGTCTGCAACTTGTGTGATGAACTTTGATGCAGCAAAAGGTTACCTTGTTGGTAAAGAAAACGAAGGTCTTGCTGCCATGTTTGTCATGATGAACTACGAACGTTTATCTATGGGTATCCAAGGTTTAGGCGCATCTGAATTTGCTTATCAAAATGCAGCGCAATATGCGACTGACCGCTTACAAGGTCGTAGTGCAGCTGGTGTTCAATCACCAAATAAACCTGCTGACAGCATTTTAGTTCATGGCGATGTTCGTCGTATGTTGTTAAACGTACGTGCAAACAATGAAGCATCACGTGCTTTTGCAGTCTATGTTGGTCAACAGCTCGATATCACTAAATTCTCAACTGATGCTGAAGCTGTGAAAAAAGCCAATAATCGCGTTGCGCTTTTAACACCAATTGCTAAAGCTTACCTCACAGATACAGCATTCCAAGCAACTTTAGATGCTCAAATGGTGTTTGGTGGTCACGGTTATATCCGTGAATGGGGTATGGAACAATGTATCCGTGATCTTCGTATTGCTCAAATCTACGAAGGAACGAACGGCGTTCAGTCTCAGGATTTAATTGGCCGTAAAACAATTAAATGCGGTGGTGCGTTCATTGCTGAATACATTACTGAAATTCGTGACTTTGCAAATGACTTAGACACCGATTTGAACTTCATTAAAGATGCAACTTTAGATGCTGCAACTGAAATCGAAGCAATCACTCAGTTTATTATTGAACAAGCTGCTGAAAACGTAGACTTCCCAAATGCTGCTGCTGTTGATTATCTACATGCAGTTGGTTTACTCAGCTTCGCTTATATGTTTGCGAAAATTGCGGCGGCAGCAAAAGATAAGTCTGGTGATTTCTACCAAAACAAACTTGCTTTAGCTCAATACTTTGCTGATCGTATCTTGCCGGATATTGATGCACGTATTGCTAAAATTAAAGCGGGTTCTGACTTAATTATGGGCTTCAGTGAAGACTACTTTACGAATCAAGCTTAATTAAATTCTTTATGAAAAAGCGTCTGAATATTCAGGCGCTTTTTTATTTTGTATTTACTATTTCCATTGGCATGAAATTTGTTTAATTTCTAAACATTAAGAAACAAACAAAAGATCTTACTATGCCTGATCCTAAAAAATACGAGCGAATACTTGACCGTTTTGGTCATTACGCCGTAGAAGCCTTCCACTATTTAGCCCTGTTTATTATTGGATGTATGGTGGCTTGGTCCGCAGCCAATACTGTTTTTGAAATTTTGACTGTCAAAAAGTATGCTTCAATTGATGATATTTTATTATTATTTATATACTTAGAACTTGGCGCAATGGTTGGAATTTACTTTAAAACCAATCATATGCCTGTACGCTTTCTTATTTATGTTGCGATTACGGCCTTAACCCGCCTACTCATTTCAGATATTCAACATGACCATAAAGCGGATATGGACCAAGTCATTATTACCGGCTCAATTCTTATTTTAGCTCTTTCTATCTTGGTTGTTCGTTTTGCATCTTGGAATTATCCGTCGGTGATGAAAGAGAAACATGCAAAAACACCAACGGCTTTAAAGCCCCCTCAGCCTCAAGATGATGAATTAGCATAAAAAATGGCCTCAATATTGAGGCCATTTATATATTCTAGATTTCAAAATTAACGGACACGATAAATTTGGTGTTTTGAGTCTACGAGTAAATATTGGTTCGGTGTTTTAACCCAACGGTATCCACGTGGTGGCTCATACAAACGATGCGATCTCCAGTCTGAAACATAATAGCGACTATTGCGGTATTCTGCTGGAACACGATCGCCACGTTTAAATGCTACATATCGACCATAGTGCTTACCGCGATCGGCATTTGACCACTGTGGAGCGCGGTGATCATTTCGGTAGTCATGACGGCGGTCATCACGATGCTCATATCGATCATAGTTTTTACCATGATTATTGTCCCAACGATGACTTGTATCGGCCATCGCAGTAGTTGACATACCCAACATTAATGTTGAAAGTACAAGAACGATTGGCTTTTTCATGACCTATTTCCTTTTATCTTGATCTGAAGCTAGATTAAAAGAGAGTCAAGGAGAAACCATGAATAAAACTGCTTTGATTGATATTGTTTGTAATGACTATAAAGAAAATATGAAGAATCTGTATCTGTGCTACCATTACCATTTTTCAAACTAGGTCAATTGCTGTGTCTGAAATCAGTTTTGAACGTCTTCATCAATTTTTTTGCAAAGTCCCAACCGTACAAGAAGCCCGTATCATGGCTCATGGAGCAGACGGCGAACATGCTTGGTGGTTTAAGTTCAGTATTGATGTAGAACATCCGCTAGCATGGCAAACAGTTCAAGAATTAGGACATGTTTTAAACTATTTATCGACGAATGAACGTCTACCGACTTTATTCTTCCCTGTTTCTCCACCGCCATACATGAACGGTGAAGCGAAAGACTTTTTATCGTGGATTATTCAGTGTAATCATCCTGAATTTAACCCAGATGTAGTTTGTGACTGGCTTGAGGCTCGTTTACCAAATCCTGTAGATGATGAGTCGCAGTGGAAAATTAAGACTGATTTGAGTGAATTAGAAAAGTTAGATGATAAGACGTTGGATCAGTTGATTCCGCCAGCGCCTTAAATCGGACTTATGGCACAGCCTTTACTTACAGTGATGTTTTAATGTCTTTTGTATAGGCTAATGCCTCACTTTTGAGAGGTCAAAAGTGACTAAAACCTTTGTTTCACTGATGTTGCTTCCCTGCAACACAGTGAAACGGCGACATCCATGTCGCCAATCACGTTGCCAATTTTGTACAAAATCATGGCAACGAATAAGTTCCAAGTTTAGAATCAATTAGGACTCCGTCGTGAAGATAGAGCCTCAAGCTTTATATAAAGCTAGGCTTAGAAAGTCGACAAACCTGACCATTCCATAAAACGATAAATCCAATACTTCACTTTAGACTCATCTGCGTACTTCGCGTAATCTACGCTCATTTGTCTACCTTGTAAGTTTGACCAAGAGGTATTGAAGTAATCTTGCGCATCTTTAAAGACTTGATCTTGAACATTACCTATAACCAACATATCCGTTTCAAGGTTGTAATTTTTTAAATTACGGGCCGTAAAATTAGCAGACCCTACAATCAACTCAGCGTGTTGGGCGTTATATTTCAAAATCATTTTGCTATGGTTCTGCTCACCATGTGTGTCACACCAACGGATTGGAATTCCCTCAGCATGTAGCTCTGAAGCAACTTGTCGGTTAGGAATACCATTCTTTTGTCGGCCAAATGCATCTTTATTTGGATCAAGTAAAACTCGGACAATAACCCCTCTATCTTGAGCACTTTTTAGAGCCTGAATAATCTTGCGTTCAGATAAATAGAACATACTTAAATCAAGATGCTCTTTAGGCTTAGCCGAGTTAATCAATTTCAATACAGATTGATAAATCGCCCCTTCAGTTAACACCTGAACTTGAGGTTTGGTTACGTCTTTTTCAAAGTCACCTAAAATGAGCGATGGAGAACTACTACCTGACATTCGCGCAACCGCGGCTTCAGATTGTAAAACATCTGCCGCTGTCGCTCCTGTTACAACTAATGCAACATTTGAGTGTCTAGAACTACCATCATGCGGATTTGCTGAAGTCACCAGTGACTTCCAACCAGTATCGGTATCGACGACTACAGTTTTACGGTGATTCGCCTTAAAGTTAAATAAGTTCAAATAACTGCGCAGTGTAATTTTTTCATCACCGAATGGATTTGGCAACCAGCCTTTCTCAGGGTTATTTCCAACATTCTGGCAGCAGATATACCATAAGCCTGACCAGAATGGATTAGAGGCACGTAAAGGAGCTAAATTGGTTTCAATCACATCAACACCCGCTTGACGTAACTGGCGGTAATGTTCAGGGCTTAAACCACCATATACTGAGTTAATCGGGTCAGTAATTAATACAATCTGGATTTGGCGATTCTGTCTTTTTTTACTGACTAATGCATCGGTTAACTCTTGCATTAATGGCCTTTGCTTCAGTTTTGAGTCACCCACTTCTGAATTAAACAAGAACATGTCAACCACAACTGTGGTTTTTGACTCATCAATCATTTTCAAGATTTCATCAAAGATGTGCTGATCAACCTGTTGTTGCCCTGTTGCATCAAGGTAGGTTTTATCTGCTAAAAATTTGACATCGGCATGTCTAAGCTTGCCACTAAAGTTAATCCCTTGTGGCAATGGTTTTACTGTGTGGTAAATTGCCGATGCAAGATATGCAATAGCAACAACGCAAAGTAATATCGCCATATAACGACGCCCTGACCAATTTATTTTTTGATGAATTCGTTGAAAAATACGCATAAAAAAGACCTAACTTGATGCTTTCAAATTAGGTCTTTTGGATTGATTTTTCAAGTTTAGTTTCGTGTTAAAGCCTTAAAAACTAAAATCAACACCTACCGTAAAATTGCGTCCAACTTGTGGAATATTTGATAAGAAAGATGCATGTTGATAAACCGTGTCATCTAACAAGTTATTCGCTTTCATATAAACACGATAATCTGTTTTTGCACCATATTGCCCAGAATATGCCACCCCAAGATTGAGCATGTTATAGCCTTCAGTTTCGGTTTCGTAAGCTGCGATCTTGTCTTGGTTAAAGACATGATAATACTCAGCAGAACCACTAAAACCATCACCAAAATCTGCGTCGACTTTAGTACCTAAACGTCCTGCTGGAATACGCGGAGCATTACCTTCTGCATCAATTTTACCGCGCACATAGTCACCAAAAGCACTGATCTTGTACATTGGTGTAATTTGATAACCAATTTCACCCTCTGCACCATAGAAGCGTGCTTTATCTTGAGTATATTGAACTAAACGGAAGTCTTTATAACGGTCAAGGGTTTGCGCATAGATGTAGTCATCAAACCAGTTATGGTAAACATGAAGATGGTAATCAAGTTTGTTATTATCAAAATGCAAACCTAACTCAACATTATTCGATTTTTCCTTACTGAGTTGATCATTTCCTAACTCATAAGTATTTGTCGCAAAGTGCCCACCATTTGCATATAACTCTTGAGCTAAAGGTAAACGTTCCTGATGTGAAGCGACAAAAGAAAGTTTGTAGTTCGGTGCAAACTCCCAATTCGCAGCACCTGCGTAAGAAAATGCAGAGCCATCAAAATCTTGTTTAGAGTTATCGTCTACATCAACTTCTTGCTGATCTGCACGTGCAGAAAGCTCAAAGTGTACGTCTTTCCATTGTTTATGTTCTAAAGCAAATACGCTCCACTTTTTGGTAGTGGTCGGTGCCATAAATGCTTCTTCGCCAGTTAAATTCAGTTTTTGCTGGCCTAACTGTGCACCAATGACCCCTTCCCAACTTGCAATTGGGTTATGTACTAACTCAACACGCCCATCATAGCCTTTGTTTTGGAATCGGGTTGCAATTGCTCCCTCTTCGATTTCGTCATGCTGATAGTCGGTATAGCTCGCTTGTGCACGTAACTTTTGGAAGCCTGCAAATGGATCATTTAACTCAGTTTTAAAATCATAACGCTCAGATTTTAAGTCAATCCATGGACCGCCATGTTCGTGATCATGAGCTTCTTGTCCATGATCATGAGCTTCTTCACCATCTTCATGCTCATGGTCTCCACAATGCAAATGTGGTGTACCTGTTAAATGAGCGCTACAATTTTCGTATTCATGACTATGCCCTGGTAAGCCATATTGATCTCGACGGTTGCTATAAGAAATACCCGTATAACCACGGTCATAAATCCAAGACAACCCGACGTTAACTGAATCGCCCTGAGCAAAGGTATTGTCTACGCGGCGCTCTTTTTCACCTTCATGAATATAATTTGGCGCAATGTAGTTATTCGCATCACGTGTTAATCCCTCGACACGTAAAGCAACCTGGCTACCCAAGCCAACAGTTACTCCAGCACTCGCCAGTTTTTCATCACTTCCAGTGTTATAACGTAAGCCAACTTGTCCTTCATAACCATTTTCAGGCATTTGCGTAGGGATCTTGTTATCAATTACGTTGACTAAACCACCCACAGTTCCAGCACCAAACAGTAAAGTTGAAGGACCTCGAATCACTTCCACTTGCTTCGCAAGCACAGGATCTACAGTTACCGCATGGTCAGGAGACAAGGTCGAAACATCAATATTTTCTGATGAATTTTGGAGTACTTTAACGCGTGGTCCATCTTGTCCACGAATCACTGGACGACTCGAACCAGCCCCAAACTGATTAGCGTAAATTCCGACTTCACTACTCAGCGCATCCCCAATAGTGGCGGCCCCTTGCGATAAATGCTTTTGATCAACAACAGTATCTGCAACAGCAAAATCTTGTGAAGTTTGCTCAAGTGGATGAGCCTTAATTCGAATAGTTTCTAACTTTTCAACATTTTCACTTTCTGCTGCAAACGAAGGAACGGATATGACAGCTAAAATGGATATGGTCAAAATATTTTTATAAAACTGCATTGGATGTGTCCCGGATCACGATATGTTTTATTTTTGTTATATTATAACATTTCGTTTGTTTTGCAATAAAAAACATTTCTGATTCGACGATTCGTTAGACTGGTCAACTAAATGATGTGAGTAATTTTTGATTTCTAATGCCTTTTACCATCTCTCATGCCGTTATAGCTCCTCCTCTATCCAAACTTAGCCAAAACACTTTACCGGTTGCTGCGTTAGCCATTGGGAGTATGACACCCGATCTTTACCGCTTATTTACAGTTCAGTCCAGCATGCTAACGCACCAATGGAAAGGTCTGATTTATCCCAATCTTGCATTAGGCCTCGTCTTTTGTGCAGTTTGGTATTTTCTTTATCGTCCAGTGGTGTACCGTTTTTTTGGTGTGCAACATAATCTTGGCCTCAGCTCTTTAAAACGTATTTTTATATTTTTTATTGGCGTTATATTTGCACTCATTGTTGGTATTGCAACTCATCTCATTTGGGATGGCCTTACCCATTCTGACTTTAGAACTTTTATATTTAAAGATGTATTAGCGACAACTATTCATTTTTTTGGTCATTCTTATCCCTTGCATCGCCTTTTACAACTTGGCTCCTCTGCTCTTGCCTTACCTTTTCTTGGTTGGATGGGTATTCACTATTACCAGCGCTACAAACAACACTGGAAAGTAAGTAAAAAAATAAAAATTTACGCGTGGTCTCTGTTTATTCTATCTACAGTCTTAGGCTTATTTTCATTTTGGGATTATACACGTTACATACCCCATGAGGTTTGGCATGCCGATACCTATTATTTTACAGGCCGTTCTATCAACGAGTTTATGCAAGGTTGGTTAAGTACTTTTAGCTTAGGATGCTTATTATTCTTGTTTTTAGATCGTCAACAAAGAATGGGATAAATCAGAAAATTTGCTGCCAAATTGCTCATTTTCAGGTTAATTTCCGCGGTTTTTTGATCTAGTTCTTGTGGCAAACCATGCAACAGGGCATAATCGAAAACTTATTTTTTTGACGGTGCGCGGTTTACGCATCCGTCTTTTCAGCCAATATAGTTTGGATATTTTTCATCATGATGCGAACTCATTACTGTGGCTCTTTAACTGAAGCCCAAATCGACCAAACCGTTACACTATGCGGTTGGGTACATCGTCGCCGTGACCATGGCGGTGTTATTTTCCTTGATATGCGTGACCGTGATGGCCTCGTTCAAGTGGTTATTGACCCAGATACTCCAGAAGCATTCGCAACTGCAGATAAAGCACGTTCTGAATATGTATTAAAAATTACAGGTCGTGTTCGTCGCCGTTATGAAGGTACCGAAAATGCCAACATGGTGAGTGGTCAAATTGAAGTTTTAGGTAAAGACATCGAAGTTCTTGCCGCTTCAGAAACACCTCCATTCCCTTTAAATGATGAAAATACCAATATTTCTGAAGAAATTCGTTTGAAATATCGTTTCTTAGATATTCGTCGTCCTGAAATGTTGGATCGTTTACGCTTCCGTTCTAAATTGACCAATCTTATTCGTAACTATTTCGAAGATAATGGTTTCTTAGACGTTGAAACACCTATTTTGACACGTGCAACTCCTGAAGGTGCGCGTGACTACTTAGTACCAAGTCGTGTACAAAATGGCAGTTTCTATGCACTTCCACAATCACCACAATTATTCAAACAATTGTTGATGGTGGGTGGTATTGATCGTTACTACCAAATCGCAAAATGTTTCCGCGACGAAGACTTACGTGCTGACCGTCAACCAGAATTTACTCAAATCGATGTTGAAACATCGTTCATGAGTGACGATGACATTATGGACTTAATGGAAGTCCTTACTGTGAAGATGTTCGATGAACTTCTTGGCGTTAAATTCGATAAATTCCAACGTATGACTTACGCAGATGCAATGCGTGACTATGCATCAGACAAACCTGATATGCGTATTCCGTTGAAACTCGTTGACGTTGCAGACTTAATGCAAGAAGTAGAGTTCAAAGTATTTGCGGGTCCTGCAAAAGACCCTAAAGGCCGTATTGTTGCTTTACGCGTTCCAGGTGCAGCTTCATTGCCACGTAGTGCAATCGATGAATACACTAAATTCGTTGGCATTTATGGTGCAAAAGGTTTGGCTTACATCAAGGTTAATGAACTCGCTAAAGGAATTGAAGGTCTTCAATCTCCAATCGTGAAATTCATTGAACCGATCGTACTTGAATTGTTGGCACGTGTTGGTGCGCAAGATGGCGATATCGTATTCTTTGGTGCTGATAAAGCTAAAGTTGTAAATGATGCAATGGGTGCTCTTCGTGTGAAGATCGGCCATGATTTGAATCTTGCAACTTGTGAGTGGGCTCCACTTTGGGTTGTTGACTTCCCAATGTTTGAAGAAACTGACGATGGCAAATGGACTTCTGTTCACCATCCATTCACTCTACCAAAATCAAGTGTAGAAGAAGTGAAGAGCAATCCAGGTGAAGCACTTTCTGTTGCTTACGACATGGTATTGAACGGTACTGAAGTTGGTGGTGGTTCTCTACGTATTTATACATTAGAAATGCAAAAAGCGATTTTTGAAGCGCTTGGTATTTCTGATGAAGAGGCAGAAGAGAAATTTAGCTTCTTATTAAATGCACTTCGTTACGGTGCTCCTCCTCACGGTGGTTTGGCATTTGGTCTTGACCGTTTAGTAATGTTAATGACTGGCGCGACTTCTATTCGTGACGTTATTGCATTCCCTAAAACGAAGACTGCTGAATGTCCACTTACTCAAGCACCTGCTCCTGTTGAAGCAAATCAGCTTCGTGACTTGGGCATCCGCTTACGTGAGAAGCCAAAAGCTGAAGAATCTAAATAATTTTTAGATTCTCAAATTAAAAAACCCTGCTTATGCAGGGTTTTTTAATTAAGTAAGATCAATCACATAGCTTACTCAACTAAGCTATGCTTTGCGAATAAGCGGGTCAGTGGCATAATAGGTTGCTTTTAATTTAGAGGTCAACTTTATGGCTATGCGCCCTAATGTACGTCGACATGCTTTGGTTGTGATTGTATTCTCTCTCGCACAATGGTTTTTCATGCGCTATATCCTTGCAAATGAATTATTTAATATCACTACCAATCAACGTATTCTTTATTTTTGTGTAAGTAGCTTGGCTGGTGCATTGCTTATTTTTGTTGCACTGATTTATATGGTTTTAAAAGGAAATGCGGATAGAGAGTAAGAAATTACCCGTATTCCTAAATACGGGATCTTATTCTTAAGACTTTACTTCTTGAAATAATATATTTCTTAATTTTTTAGTAAAATCCATTACATTATGATATTCCTCAATGTATTTTCTAGCTTGTATTGCTAAAAGATGTCTATCTTCTTCATTTTCCATTAAAGATTCGATAGCCTCAACATATAAATGAACTTTTTCAAAGCCATCTCCTAATACATCCCCTACGTGAATTCCAAATTTACTTGTTAGTTCTTCAGGATTCCTGTTACTTACTAACAAAGTTCCAAAAGAGAGGGCTTCTAAAAATGAAATAGGTAATGCTTCATGAATAGAAGTATTAACAAGTAACTTAGCATCTTTTAAAAATTGTTCTTTTTCACTGCCTTCAACATGGCCCGCAAAATGTAAGTTAGCAATATTTTGATAACCTTTCATAATTTCATTGTTTTTACTTTCCTCTCTAAATGTCTGTCCTAATACATAGAATTCATATTGCGGCATTCTTTTTGCGATTTCACAAAATAACCACCCCCGTTTTACAGATTCTAAACGACCTAAAAAAATGATTATATTCTTTTTAACATAAGTACTAACATCAAAATTGAAATCAATATCAATAGGATTAGGCACATATTCTATGGGTACACTATTTTCTAATTGATATAAATCTATAGCTTTCTGATTAAGAAAATGTCCTTGCGAAATAAATTTCACACGGTCATTAACATACCAATTATGTACTAGATCATATATTTTTTGATTATAATAATTAGTTTCAGGAAATAATTTAACTGTATTAATTTCTTCCCATTCATAGGTTGGTCTTGGATCTTGTATCCATAAAACTAATTTTTTTGTTTTATCTAATTCATTTTCTAATACATAATTAAATGTTAATTCGACACTTAAATAAATGTCATAATTTTTTTTCTTAAGCCAGCGACGAGCAAACCATTTTCTACGTGGCAGTCGATATAATTTCACATTATCTACCGAATACTCTTCCGCAAAAAGCTTTTTACTTCCTTTACCCAATAATACATCAATTTGGATATCCGCATTTGGAATATATTTAGCTATATGATTTCGCGCTAAAAATCCGTAACCGCCAAAAGCAGTATTAGCACCACCAAAAAACTCATCAATAATTAAACCAACTCTAATTGGTCTATTATATCCACTCATTAAACACTCTCAATATATCAATAAAAAGTATAATTAAAAATTTCTTTACTTATCTTAATAAATAATTAAATATCACATTTTAAAAGACGTGACATAATAGTACAGTCATCTAGTTCATCTAATTTTATACCCTTTAACATCTCATTATATAGATGAATACAAGTAGTACGAGAAGTAGTAATATCATCTATAGTAAGCTCAGGATCACAAAGCTGACTTATACACTGATAGTGAACAGGATAAAAAATATCAATTGGTTGAATATTATTTTTTAACTCCAACTGTTTAACATAATAAGTAATAGCTTTAGGGCCAATAACTCCCCATGGCATATCCGCTAAACTTTTTCCTATTCCCATTATTTTTTTTGTTTTTAATTTAATTTTTTTACTCGTAGAAAACCATGGCGGTACAAAAAATGGGTCATATGCGGCTTTTAATAATTCTTTAAGTAAGTCGCTTTCTTTAGGAATGCGCAAAATAGCTCCGTTAATCCATTCATCATCTTCAAAGCCTAATAAGTATCCATGCTCTGGTATTGAAATAGGTTTTAAACAATACACATCACAGTCAACATAGACTCCATCAACTTTACGCATTAACTCATAACGAAAAATATCTGAAAATAATGCATAACTCCCTGTTTCCTTATGCTTTATAATTTGATCTTTAGAAATAATTTTATTTGCATCAACCAATTTTACGCCTTCTGGTACATCTACAATATCAGCGTATGTATGTAAATGGACCTCATGTCCCCTCATTACAAAAGAATGTAAACAACATCTTGAAATTGCTCCGAGTTTTTCTCCAATCCACAAAGCATGAATGATAGGTAAATTATTTGACATCATTTAGGTATAGCCTTTATAAATCTTTTTTGCCCATAATATTATTGTTGCCTCTTCACATAATATGATTACCCTCACCAGAGGTCCAAGTAACCACCAATATACTTTTTAACTTCTAAATTTTTAGAGCTAAGCTAGATGAATATGTAGAAGGACTATCAACAACAAATACAGAAGTATAGAATATCTAAACTGTATTGTATCAAGTTAGTTGAAACATGAAAAAGATTCTTATTCTATGCGTTTCTTTGCAAGGAAGTAATAAACGTCAAGAAAAAATCAAACAGCAACATCAAGATTTACAATCGGTTATTTCTGATATACAAATTGACTTTGAGTTTTTCGACGCTATTTATGGGAAAAAACTTCCTCAAGAATATTTAACTTTTCTAAATTTAAGTCGTCAATTTGCTGGATTATGTGATCACGAACTAGGACCAAGTGAACTAGGCTGTTGGTTAAGCCATATGATAATTTGGCAACGCCTAGCTCAAGGTGATTATCAAACTTATGATCGTGTCATCATAATTGAAGATGATGTAATTTTTCAAACTAAACATATACAGCAGAAGCTGCACTCTCTATTAGAAACCAATCCTTCATTCGCATTCCTAGGAGGGCACTCTGAACCTTCGAGACGTCGAATAAGAGGTTATACAAGTAATGATGAACTTTACTTCAATATGACTGGGCCTAAAGATCTCTATACGGCAACATATGCTTATTCTTTAACTACAGAGACAGCCAAAAATTTTGTTTCTAAACAAATTCATAAATTGACTTATATTGATGACTGGAAGTACTTATTAGCTGGCGATGTTTCAACACCCTTTTATTATTGCTTTGAACATGATGATGAGATGCAAAGCCATATTGCATCTGATAGAAAAGCATATATGAAAAAACCAAATCGTTTTAAAAAGAACTTTAACAAAATGAAAAATGATTTAATTTCTCGAATTATATCTTTATTTATTTTCAAAAAAATTATTCGATTAGCCTTTTTCCTAAACTCTACACAATCACATAAAACGGGCAGCTAACAGGTACTTAGATGTTAATCACTCGCAGTCTTCAAAAAAAATGGTATAAATACCAACAAGCAAAAAAAGCAAAATCTTTTGACTCTCATTGGTATATGCGTTTTGGCTGGTTAGAACAACCATTTACTACACTTGAGCAACTAGATTCTCTCTTTGAGATCCACTCCCCTAAAAAGTTTACATTTGCAGATAGCTTTTATGCTGATGAAAATGGCCGTCATTTCATTTTTTTTGAAGAAGTTGATGACGAACATCCAGTAGGTTTTCTTTCTGTTTTAGAAGTCTTTAAAGATGGCACCTACACACCACCAGAAACAATCTTAAAGCTTGACTATCACCTTTCTTATCCTTGTGTATTTAAGTTAGAAAACACTTGGTACATGATCCCAGAGACTTCTGCCAATAAGACGATAGAACTTTGGAAATGTACTGAATTTCCACTGAAATGGGAAAAGCATTCTAATGTGATTGAGAATATCGAAGCAGTCGACAGCACACCTTTCTATCATGAAGGCTTATGGTATCTTTTTACTTCAACGCGTCGTGATTGTAAGAAATTTGGTGACCGTTTAGACCTATTCTTTACCGAAGATATTTTAAATCCGAACTGGAAAGAGCACCCAATGAACCCAGTGTGCCGAGGTAGTCAGCAGTTCCGTATGGCGGGTAAACCTTTTATTTATAAAGGACAACTGGTTCGACCAAGCCAAGATTCTTTAAAACGTTATGGCGGTAATATCGAATTAAAAGCGATTACTCAGCTTAGCCCAACAGCTTACGAAGAAAAATTACTAGAAGTAGTTTTACCTGACTGGAATCAAGCAGATGACGGTTGTCATACCATTAATGTCGAAGATAACTTCGTGGTACTTGATGCCATCCGCCTTACACCGAAGAATAATTAAGTTTTCAGCAGGCCTTTATAAATATTAAGCGTCTGCTCAGCCATGGCTGGTACAGTCAGTTCAGCCTTGGCTTTTGCATATAAAGGGCTAAAGTCGTGTTGAGCTTCAGGTTGAAGCGCACATTTAATCGCTTTTGCTAAACCTTGTGCATCTCCAATTTCTGCCAGATATTGCTCCGGCAGCCACTCAATCACACCGTTTACTTTGGTTGAAGCCATTGCTTTATCAGCCTGTAAAGCTTCGACCATAACGAGTGGAAAACCTTCACGATCTGATGACAAAACCACGATATCTGCTAATTGCACCAGATCTCGAGCATCGGTTCTAAACCCAAGAAAAGCGACCCGATCTTGCATGTTTAATTCACTGACTTGTTTTTCTAAACTTGCTCGAAGTGAACCATCACCAATAATCCATAAATTAGCATCAATCTGTTGCATCGACTCAATCAGTAAACTGATATTTTTTACTGGCTCTAGACGTCCAATACACATAACAACTTTTTTGCTTGTATCTAGCTCAGCAAAATTTTTTTGAATCGATTGAAATAACTTTTCTTTATTTTCAACTGTAAGTACAGGTTGAGGATAGACCCCGTTGTAAACCACATGTGCTTTAGACTCAGGAATGCCTTGCATGAGTGCTTGACTCACCGCAATAACCGCATCACCCGCTAAATAAGCAGACTTATTCTTTTTAGTACCATGTACTGTTGTCACAAATTTTGGGCCAGATGAAAATGGCTTAATTCGGGCAATTAGTTCAGCCGCCTTTCCTGCTTGTGCATGAACAATAGCAGGTTGAATTTGCTGGATAAGGTTTTTAAGTTGCCAGAGTAAAAAAATATTCCAACGGCTACGTGCAAAATCAACCGCATGAAAATGTACTTGTTGGCTAAACTTGTCTAGATAGCAAGGATGTGCAATCACATGTACTTCATGATTTAAAGCGAGCTCATTAACAAGATTAAAAGTGTGCTGCTCTAAACCACCAATTCCACCACTCGTTGCCAATAGCTGAACAATTTTCATAGTTTGCCTACTTATTTCTTATCTTTATTCATGGTCTGTTCAAACAGTTTGGCTTCTTTTAGAAAAGCATAAAACGCGTTAATCATACTATTTACGAAACCACGCCAACCATTTAAGAAACTACGACGAATAAAATAAGATTTCATGAAAGTCACTGGCATTACCAACACCAATTTTGCAACGCTTGGAGACTTTCCTTTTTGGTATTTCTCTAGTGCTTTGAGGTTGGAATATTGGTTATTTTTTTCGACTTTAACAAAAATGCTCGACTCGCCATAATGATAAATATCATGTTGAGCACGCTGAGATTCACCATCTACAATCACATTTTCATGGACCTTATTGGCAAGGTCATAATGCCCTTTAGACTTACGGAAAAAACGCACTTTTGCATGTTTTTTAGTATGTTTGCTGTTGGGAACACCTAAAAACACATCATTAATCGGTGTGATTAAAGCATCAAGTTTATTTTGCTGAATGGTCTCAACAATTTCTCGTTTTAACTCATTAGATAAGACTTCATCACCATCTAAATTAAGTACCCAATCATTTCGGCATTTTGCTAAAGCTAAACTTTTTTGCCCAGCGTAACCTTGCCAATCTTGATGAGAGATTTGCGCATTTTCAAAGCGCTCTGCAATTTCATAAGTATTATCAGTACTGCCAGAGTCTAAAATAATAACTTCATCAAACTCACTGACACTTTGCAAAGTTCGCTCTAACCAAGCACCACAATTTAAAGTGACAATATAGACACTACATGGAATTTTATTCATAACTTATAACGTCCTTTAGCAAGGGCGATACGCATCTGTAAAGCATTCATGGCACCATGCGTGCTGACACGTGGAATATTAAATTGATTAACAGCTTCATAGGCTTCGATTTTCTTACGAGTCGATACAGCGTTTTTAAAGCCAATCTCTTCGGCCATTTTCTGGTGTTTTTCGTTAAATCGACCAAATGGATAGGCAAAGCTTGGGCACTTCCCAACTAATGCTTCAACGTCACGTTTAGACTGAAGCATCTCATCATAAGCAGTTTGATTATCAAGCTTAAGTAAGTTCACATGATGTTGGGTATGCGCACCAAATTCAATCAAACCAGAATTTGCCATTTCATGAATTTGCTCATGAGTTAGCTTTTCGATTCCTTCAATTTGCGTTGCCAAATAAATGGTTGCCTTTGCATTATATTTTTTAAGTAATGGATAGGCATAAAGATAATTATCCATAAAGCCATCATCGAAACTTAAAGCAACGACATTTTTTTGATTCCGGTATTGTTCAAGCTCAGAGACAAAACAAAAAGTAGCTCGTTTACGCGTCAACAACTGTAAGAGTTGTTCAAACTTTTCAGGAGGCATGTTCATACCAGAGGCTACATCTTTAGGTGTAACCTGATGCAACATCACAATGCGTGGTAGTTTATTCGAACGAAACGGAAGCCAGAAAGTATAATTACCCAGCACATATAACAGTGCAGCAAGTACTAGTAGGCCTACCGCAACGTACAAAAACCACATCATGCATAAACCTCATGTGACCATTCATAATCTTCTGAAAGGGGCTGCTTAAATGTCACTTCAACCATAAATTGGGTGATGCGTTTAGCATTGAAAGATCTACGTGTTTTCTCCCAACCCTCTTTCGCTATTTTTTCAGCCTGATCTGGGTTTTGATCAAAGAATTGGATCTTCTTGGCCAAATCAAACTGATCATCAAAGTAAACCACTTCCTGTTCGGTATAGAGCTTCTCAAAGCCCGGAATTCTTGGACTAAAAGTCAATAACCCATTACCAGTCAGTTGTACAATACGGTCAGAACTATACAGAGTTACATCATTACGTCGTGAGTAATTAAGTCCCATTTTTGTTTCAGATAGAACTTTATAATAAGCTTTACCGTAAACACCAGGTTGCTCAAAACAACCATAATATTGATAGTTCACATGGCCTTGTTGCAACGCATCTGCTAAGTCCTTTAAGAACTTCTCACGCTCAGGTTCTTTATAAACCACGCCACAAAAAATAAAGGTCTTATCCGTATTCACATTTGAAAATTGCTGTAGTGTTTCTACATTACGGTGACCCACATTTGGCAGATAGGCTACGCTTAAATGCGGCTGTTTTAATTTTTGTAGATATTCGCCACCGGTTGTACAGAAAATAGCATCTAAATACGGCGAGAATGCTTTAACAAAATCGAGTTTGCTTTCAAGATAAAGCGGGTCAACATACCAAAATGCAATTTTAGTATTTGGATAAGCTTCTTTAATCTGTCTGAGAACATCTGGACTCATTAAGTCACTATGTCCAATAAGTACCAGATCAGGTTCAATATTATTAACGACCTTTAGTACTTCTTTATTGGCCCAACTGGCACCCAGTTTTTTTGTTTTAAAAATGGTTCCCATTCGAGCCATGTCACGAAAACTAAAGTCATAAACGAAATGGCCATTTTCAATTAATCCGGCAGAAATTTTACGGTCTGTGCAGTAAAAATGGGCGCCTTGTTTATTAAAGCCAAAATTCGCAATATGCAATATTTTCATTTATTTACTCAAAATAAAAAATTTAATTTTTCGCTAAAAGATATGTTGCCACACGGTCTGCTTCTTTAAAAGCATAAGGTTGTGGTAACTGTACAACACAAGTCTGCTGTGAAATTAATTTTGATTCTAACATTTGATCAACTGAGTGGGTAATCCGGTCGTCTTTCAACCGGTCCATTGCCATTACACCGACTCGACAACCCGCGGTAAGCGCCTCAAAAATCATAGATACGCTGTCTTCTGTTACCCAAACAGCTTCTGCTTTTTGCATTTCTTCAAAAATCCAGCCTTGAGGTGTTTGATTAACTGGAAATATTTGTAAATGCCCAGCAAAGCTTTGCTGTCTTAAAGTATCGATAAATTCTGCTGGCGTGCGACGTGAAGTTGTTAAAATAATTTCAGCGTTTGGATTATTCTCAACAATTTTTTGAACACTGCTTAATACTTTGTTTTGGTTCCATTGATGTCGTTTAGATGAACCACCTAAAGCAATTAAAATTCGGTCTTTTTGATGGCGGTTTTCATTACGAATGGGATTTAATGCCCCACGTGTGACAATCACATGGCTATCAGCATGAATACCGTCATGTTCTGGAATAACAGCATAATCAAAGCAAACCACAGGTAAGTTAGGCTTCATCAATATAATAGTTTTGGCTTTTCTAAAAATTTTGCCGAGTAACCAGACACGAAAATGTGTGTGGCTTCCTACTCCAAATATAAAATCGGGTACTTTTTTTAATAACGATTTTTTTGAAGAGAAAAGCGCCTGAATTAAAGAAATAATTGGCAAATCAGAAATAAGGATCTCTTCAAAAGTTGTTTCTGGCTGTTGTCTTTGCATTGCCTGAAACAAGCCTAATGCTTGCGAACGGTGCCCTGCCTTACCATCAGAGACATAGACAATATGCATAAAAGCTCCCGAAGCCAAAAATAAAAAGGCGAAACTTATGTTCGCCTTTTTATGTTAACGGATTAACTTATTTTACGTAAGTTAACCAGTGTTCATATTTCGGATTTCTACCTTGAACTGCATCAAAGTAAGTCTTTTGAATTTCAGTAGTAATTGGGCCACGGCCACCTGTACCGATTGGACGGTCATCGTATTCACGAATTGGCGTTACTTCCGCAGCAGTACCTGTGAAGAATGCTTCGTCTGCAATGTAGAATTCATCACGTGTAATACGACGCTCAACAACTTGATAACCAAGATCTCTAGCAATCGTCATTACTGTTTGACGTGTAATACCATCAAGCGCACCACCAGCGATATCTGGAGTGTGTAAAACGCCATCTTTAATTAAGAATACGTTTTCACCAGAACCTTGGCATACATAACCTTGTGGGTCCATTAACATTGCTTCGTCGTAACCAGAATGTGCAACTTCTTGGTGAGCAAGAATTGACAACGTGTAGTTACCAGATGCTTTTGCTTTACACATCGTCACGTTTGGATGATGGTGAGTAAATGATGAAGTTTTAACACGAATACCATTCGCCATTGCTTCATCACCAAGATATGCGCCCCACGCCCATGCTGCAACTGCGGCATGAATCGTGTTATTTGTTGCTGCAATACCAAGTTTTTCTGAACCGATCCAGATTAATGGACGTAAATAGCAAGAAGCTAATTTATTTTCACGAACAACATCGATTTGTGCTTGTTCAAGCGTGGCTTGATCATACGGCACTTTCATTTGATAAATTTTTGCTGAATTTAACAAACGTTTTGTGTGGTCTTGAAGACGGAAAATGGCAGTACCTTTAGGCGTTTCATAAGCACGAACACCCTCAAATACGCCCATACTGTAGTGTAATGTATGGGTTAAAACGTGAATTTTTGCATCACGCCAATCAATTAATTTTCCATCTTGCCAAATAAAACCATCACGATCAGCCAAATTCATGGAACACTCCAAATTGTTATAAAATCATTCACTATCCAACTCAACCGAGGCGGTTGGGTCTATTAATCTTTGCCATAAATTGCAAACGACCGCACGGGTACTACGCCAGTCCGCTGCGCTGACTTGCATGGATTGATTTGCAAGGGCTAAGCGGTGGCTTTCGGCACGTTCACTAAGATAGGCTCGAATTAATGCTGTGGCATCTTCACTGGATAAGCAGTCTGCTTTAGCAGCATCTTCTAATATTCTTACATTATCAGAATAATGGGCGAGATCGGGTTTCGTCCCGCTCCATGCAAGTACAGCATACTGTGCCATAAATTCGATATCGACGATACCACCTGCGTCCTGTTTTAAATGAAAAATACCATGTTTTTTTTGTTCAGAAGACGAACCAAGGTGGTCTTTCATTTTCTGACGCATTTTCAACACTTCTTCACGAACATAAGCCTCATCTCTAGATTGAGTCAATATCTCGCGGCGAAATATTTCAAATTTCTGGCAAAGCACCTCATCACCTGCAATAGAGCGTGCTCGAACGAGTGCCTGATGCTCCCAAAGCCATGCACTTTTCAACTGATAGTGTTCGTAGGCTTTAAGACTTGTCACCAATAAACCAGCCTCACCTGAAGGTCTTAACCGCGTATCAATTTCATAGACACGGCCATCAAGGGTTTGAGTGGTCATCAGTGACATAAACTTTTGAGCGACACGCATAGCAAACTCAAAGCCACTAATTGACTTCGTTCCATCAGTATCTGCTTGCTCATCTAGATAATGAATAAAGACAAGATCCAAGTCAGAACCATACCCAAGCTCAATTCCACCCACTTTGCCATAACCAATAACAGCAAAGGCTTTGTAGTCGAGTGAGCAGCGTTTTCCATCGACATCACATGGATAACCATGACGCTTTGCTACAGTCTGATAAGCTAAATGAAGTGTTGCATTAACACTCACCTCAGCAATATCGGTTAATGCATCAGATACTTTCATTAGCGGGCTTTCCGCTAATACATCACTTGCCGCAACAGTAAGTACATTGCTCTTTTTAAACAGTCGAAGTGCCCGCATTTGATCTTCAACTTGATCAATTTCAATGCGAAGTAACTGCTGGCGTAATGAGTCTTCTAAGTCCTTACGCTTTGGCAACTCAAAGCCCATCGATAAAAACTCATCCAGGAGTACCGGATACTGTGTCAGTTCTTCACAAATCCAAGGACTTACGGTCGCCATTTTAACTAGGCGTTGCAATGCACCTTTACTTTCAATCAACATCACTAAGTACACGGTTCGGCGCATAACTGATTCAATCAGCGGCATTAAGCGCAAAAGTGCAGTTTGAGGTTGTTCTGACTGTAAAATCACTTCAATTAAATGAGGCCAGAATGTCTTTAATCGCTGAACAGCATTTGAAGGTAATTTTTTGAGTGCGTGACCATGCCAGAATTCATGAATCAAATTTTTCGCATTGTCATCCAACACTTCATCTAACTGCTGCTCTAACTGTCCAAAGTTCTCAGTTGCGGCATTTGAACTAGTATCTTCAATAAGCTGCTTAAATTGAACTTTAACTTTTTGACGTTTCTCGTTAAGAACATCAATAAATTCATCCCAACTCGTAAAACCTAAGGTATCTATAATGCGTTGTCTTAAGTCTACTTCTTCTGGCAATAGCTGAGTTTGCTGGTCATTGAGGGCTTGAATTGCGTGTTCAACACGGCGTAAAAACAGGTAAGCATCCTCAAGTTCTAAAACAGCTTGTCTTTCTAACAAACCTGCTTCACCAATATGCTCAAGGCTAACTAAACACTGGCGGTCTTGCAGCTCACGTTTAGAGCCGCCGTAAATAAGCTGAAAGACCTGAACAATAAACTCAATTTCGCGAATACCGCCGGCCCCGAGTTTAATATCATCCTCAATATGACGACGCAGAACTTCGCGCTCAATCATCGCTTTCATATCGCGCATCGCGGCAAAAGCGGTGTAATCAACATAGCGGCGGAATACGAAAGGACGTGTCATTTCTAACAAGTCTTGCCCTTCTTTACCGCCCGTCACAACACGCGCTTTAATCCACGCATAGCGTTCCCACTCACGACCATGCTGACTTAAATATTTTTCTAAAGCTGCGTGACTAATCGCTAGTGCCGAGCCATCGCCCCAAGGGCGTAAGCGCATATCAACTCGAAATACAAAACCATCTGCGGTAATGTGCTCAAGCAAATAAATGAGTTTTTGCCCCCACAAAATACAGAACTGCTGTACATCAATGCATTTGCGACCATTGGTTTCGCCCTGTTCATCAAAAGCAAAAATCAAGTCGATATCACTCGACAGATTAAGCTCTTGAGCACCAAGTTTACCCATGGCAACAACAATCAAGTCTTGAACTTTGCCAGAGTAACTCATCGGTTCCCCATGTTTCGCCACAAGTGCTACACGTGCAAAGTCCTTTGCTGCACAAATACTTGCATCGGCAAAATCAGAAAGTTCGCGTGTGAGTGTGACAACATCGGTAAGCTGATTGGCATCTTGCCAAATCCAACGGAACATTAAACGACTTCGTAAAATGCGTAATCCACGCATCCAAGATATTTCGTCACCAATTCCATCTAATGTAGTTTGTACAAATTGATAAATCTGTTCAGTCGAGAGCGGTGCAGTAAATTGATCTAGTTGGTAATCTTGTTCTAAAACAGCTTGATGCAAGCCTAAAACTTGTTCTGCGTACTGACTCGCACGCAATGTTTTTTGTAACTGCTCCGCATTCATATAAAAAGCTCTTTTCCTCGTACTCTGTTTTTAGTTATAGCAGTTCGAGTAGTGGTAGGAAAAGGGATTAGACTAATTTTGCTTCCGCTGAAGAGTAATGCTCTGCATGAGCCTCATGACTTTCTTGAGCCGAAGGTAATAAAACTTTAAATGTCGTTCCTACGCCTTCTTTTGAACTGACATCAATTTTACCCTGATTAATTTCGACAAAACGCTTACAAAGACTTAAACCTAAACCCGCACCTTTTTCACCTGCGGTTCCTTTAAAGCTGGCTGTAATACGTGGATGGAATAAATTTGTCATTTGTTTTTCGGTCATGCCTAAACCAGTGTCTCGAACGGTGATTTCTATATTTTTGTCAGCTTGTTTAGCTTCAATAAAGACTTTGCCAGAGCCATCAATATCTGTAAATTTCAGCGCGTTTGATACCAAGTTTTGAATTACAGAGGTCATCATATTGATATCGGCATAGATATTTAAATCATCTGGAACATCATTAACCAGTTCAATGTTTTTCTTCAAAGCTAAAGTGTGCAGTACATCGCAAACAATATTGCTGACTTGTCTAAGCTTAAAGTTAATTGGGTGATAAACAAAACGCCCACCCTCTGCCATCGCCCATGTCAGTAAGCTTTCAAGTAAGTTATAAGTCGATTGCGAGGTGTCATATAAATAATCTGCAATGTTTTGAATACTAGATTCATCTAAAGTCTCACGCTCTTTGGCGAGTACTTCAGAAAACCCGAGCAACCCATGAAACGGCGCTCGTAAGTCATGCGAAATAATCGAGAAAAATTTAGTTTTACTTGAGTTAATCGCAACTTGCTGTTCATAGAGTTCGTTTAACTCTTCATAGTTAAACTTCAATTCGACTTGCTGCATAAAAGTAGAACAGTAATCGAGCAGCAATTGAATATCGTCATCTTCAAATGTTGCAGCATCATCATCAAAAAAGACAGCAAAGCCCATCGAAGTTTTATCGGGGTGTAAAAGATGCACGGCCAATGCCCTGCTGCACTCGATGTTTAATTCTTTTAAATAATTGGTTAAGTTTTGATAAGAGGGATGTGAGTGATTAATGATCTGTTGTTTAGCAAAGCACTTTTTTAAATGTTTCGAAGGTTTAAACGAGATAGCCGTCATGCCCTCTGGGCAACGATGCCAAAAGTAAGGTTCCTGATTAAAAGTCAGTAAGGCTTTTTTACAATTCAAAAGACGAAGACTAAACCGGAAAAATTGCTCAATGTAGTTCTGCTCGGCATTTAATCCAAGTAACAGAGATATCCTACAAGCACTTAACTGCTCAACCTGATTTAGTTCTAAACGCTGGAATGTCATTGCCCGCCTCACAGATTTTGTCGTTTTTGGTCGGAACCGCTCTTAAAAAATGTACTTATAATCATTATGATCTACTACAAACTTTAACACAGTACATTAAAAGAGCAACGTTCTTTTCAAAATAGAAATGTGAAGTTTCAATTAAAGGTTTTCAGATACATAAAGTGGGTATGCTTGAGGAAAATACAACAAATGTTTGAAGGTAAAGAGTTGTAAGATGTTAGAAATGCGAGTTTATAAATAGTAAAAAGATGGTCAAAAAGTATTATTTGTAGAAGGCTGAGAATCTATCTTGATTTGACTTTAACGAAGTTTTGTTGAATTTGAATAAGGGCTTATAAAGCGTAAAATTGAAAATTTGTTAGAAAATTAAGTTTATAGATAAAGATTCGAGCCCGACCCTCGGAATCAAATAATTAATTCATAATTTCTTAAGCTCTATTCACTTTTTTATACCCAACAAAAAACCTCTAAACACATATGTTTATATTACTATTAACCCAACATGTTTTATGATTGAACACAAGCTCTTATTTTGTGAACTATTTATCTAGTTAGATATCAAACTATATGATCATAACAAGAATAATTAAATATGCTAAAGCCAAGCAGCTACACCACCATGACCAGAACAAGTTCCCCTCCTATTTTGGCTAAAAGACCAAGTACCATCTCTACATTTTGCAGTTGCACCTGTCGGTTGCGTCTTAGATTTCTTTGGACTTGATATATAGTTTCCATCTACATTTCTATAGCCTCTACCATTAACTATATTTTTTGTCTTACTGTAGTTATTCGATGATGTATGAGTTTGTGTTTTTTCTTCAATTGTTTGAAGACTATTTTTAGCATTTTTCATTAAGCTATGTTGAGGTGAATAACTTTTTGTTTTAACCCAACATCTTTCTGTAAAACAAATGCTTGCTAAATTAACCCAATACGGATACTCGATATCTGCTGAAATATTAGCCCAGTCACCTTTAGTATCAAAAATTAATAACTTTGTACCTCGTGTCACATGATTTATTGCAGTTAGATTTTTTGTAGAAGGAAATACTTCTAAAAGGTCCACATTTACATAACCCACTATTTTCACCTCTAATGGAGCAGGTGAATCTGGGATTTCATGAATGAGTTCCCCAATAGAATCAGAATCATTTTCTATTTTTGAAGATTTTTCATTTTTCTCTTGAGCTTTTTCAGTATGAAGATTAACTGGCTTCGTCTTTACTAAAACACAGCCACTTAAAGATAAAAAAAGGATAAAAAGACAAATACCAAAGATTCTTCTATTTAAATCCATCATACAATTTGATCAAAAGATAAAACTTGTTAAATTATTGATCAATAAATTCTTTTGTCAAATACTCTTCCCCATACAATAGATCAAATTTATCTCTCTATTTTATTTAGGTCTTATTTAAATAGTGTAATTATCTGAAATACCTACATAAAGATACTTAAAAAACCAAAACAATTCTAATTTCATTAACATTTAAAAGAAGTTCTGGATGTTTATTATTTCTATCAAGAGGGCTAATTTCTCAGGAAAAACTTTGAGCAACTTTATAAATCAATTAGTTAATAGAGCATAAGTATTTGTTTTCTAAAACAAAAGACCCCTAAGCCGTTAACTTAGGGGTCTTCGTAGAATCTTACGATTCTGAATATGGTCCCGAGGGTCGGACTCGAACCGACACGTCATCTCTGACAGCGGATTTTGAGTCCGCCGCGTCTACCAATTTCACCACCTCGGGAGAGGAAGTATGTTTGTGTTGCGTATATTAGCGCGTTTGTAAAACTTGTCAAACCCTAAGTGAATATTATCGTTCACTTTTAGATCATTTAAACATTTTTCATGATTTAGGCCATAAGCACAGCCATAAAAAAGCGAAAAAGTTTATACTAGGCCCAATTTTTGCGGTGTTTTTTTTCTAAATATGCAACTGTCCGACTTTTCCTTTGAATTACCTGATGAACTTATTGCCCGTTACCCTCTTGAATCACGTAGTGCTTCACGGTTGTTGCACCTAGACTCAAAGGGTCAATATCACGATCACATGTTCACAGACATTATCGATCTGTTCGAAGAAGGTGATCTGTTAGTGCTCAATGACACTAAAGTCATGAAAGCACGACTTAAAGGAAAACGTTCTACAGGCGGTGCTATTGAGATTTTGGTTGAGCGCATGCTGAACCACACCACAGCGTATTGTCATATTAAATCGAGCAACTCGCCTAAAGCAGGTGCTGAGCTTTATGTCGGTGCAGATAATATTCCTGTGATTGTACGTGGCCGTCACGAAAATTTATTTGTGGTTGAGTTTTCACAGCCAATTTTGCCTGTACTTGAACAATATGGTCAGTTACCTATTCCGCCTTACTTTAACCGTGAAGCAGAAGAAATTGACACTGAACGCTATCAAACGGTTTTCCATAACCCAGAAAAAATTGCCAGTGTTGCAGCACCTACTGCAAGCTTGCATTTTGATGAAACACTTTTAGAAAAATTAGAACAAAAAAATGTTCAAAAAACTTTTGTGACTTTACACGTCGGTGCTGGCACGTTTATGCCTGTTCGTACTGATGACATTACCAACCATATTATGCACAGTGAATGGTGTGATGTGCCTCAAGAAACCATTGATTTAATTTTAGCGACTAAAGCACGCGGCAATAAAGTGATTGCCGTTGGTACAACAGCAACACGTGCTTTAGAAAGTGCAGCTCAAGCTCATGGTGGTAAAATCGCGGCTTGGACTGGTGACACGCAAATCTTTATCTATCCGGGCTATGAGTTCTGCATCGTAGATCGTTTAATTACTAACTTCCATTTGCCAGAGTCTACTCTGCTCATGTTGGTATCAGCGCTATCAAATCGAGACAACATTTTGGCTGCCTATGAACATGCAGTTAAAAGCCACTATCGTTTCTTTAGTTATGGCGATGCAATGTTGGTTGATAAATTAGACGTTTAAATACTAAGGCGGGGTTAAACCTTACAAGTTGATTCGAGGTTTAACCCAACCCAAGTACTTACAATAAAAAATAATGAATTTAGCTGTGTGAGTTGCAGAAATTTAGCGATGAAATCAGGCATTAATTTTTTAAAGAAAAATTCTCAATTTAGAAAAATTTAGTATTTATCTGTTTCAATTTAAAAGATAATCTAGAAATAGCTCTTTATGATAATGAACTTATTACTTCCATGCCAATCGATACTGTACAAGAAGCTCTTCATATAAGGCGTAAAAAAAATACACAGGTTTTTCGCAATATCGCTCGACTTTGGGACGCTGGACAAAAATCTCATTCAGCCCAAGATCTTTTAGATGCTTTACATCCATGGCGAGAAGATCACAACCTTCGTTTTTTTAATGTGCTCCCCTATTTACTCGCTATTTGCAGCATCACAATATTAGGTTTTGGTTATTTTCTTCATCCACATATTCAATATATTTGGAGCTTTTTAGGTGCCTTTTTAACAGGGTTTCTGGCTTATTTACTCTATCAATCTCAAGAACCTTTAACGCAAGTTATTCATTATCTAGAACAACGCATGGTAATTTTGCGTTACGGTTTACAATTTCAGCAGTTACCAGCTTATCTTCCCATTCATGCTCAGCCTGTTTTAGTTCTGAGTAAACTAAAACAGTATTTCCCACTGTTTAACCGAGGGACTAAATCTAACGAAATTACTCAGTTTGCTTCGGCTACATGGAACGATGGAGTAACCGATCATCAAGTCTTGCTGTTTCAATATCATTACGTTAATGAAATCCCTATTATTCAAGATCAAAATAGCGATAAAAAAATTATAAAAGAAATTCATAAAGATTTATGGGGCGCTTTTATATTTCAAATACCAGCTTTGGGTATTGCTGTTAGCAATCAACGTTCTCGTTTTTTTACTCCCTACAGCAGTAAATGGCAAAGTAGCGATATTTTAATTAACCAAGAACTTAATATTTTTGGGGTTGATCAACATCAGTTAGCCAAAGAAGTCAGTCCGAGTTTAACTTTAAAATTAAATGATTTTTTTCAGCACTTTAAAGGTGATTTAATTTATCATCACGAAGAACAAATTTTGTGTTATCTGGGGGAGCAGAATCTTTTTCAGACCACCAGTAAGCAAAGTGAAATTCATGATGTTTCAGCATTGCGTGGGCACTTGCGTACCATGACCATGCCGCAATATGAAAAATTTCAGCAATTAATGTTGAACTTAATTAAATAAATCTCTCGTATGACTTGATTGTCGTCTCATCAAAAAATGAGACGTTAAAAGTACACTGAGGGAATAACAAGAAGGAACTGACCATGACTGGTTTATTTATTTTCCTGGGGATTTTTATTGTACTGATCGTCTGGGGCGTTCACATCCGTAACACTATCGTACGTTATTTTAATGCGACCAAACGCGCTTGGTCTGAGGTTGCCAATTTCGAACGTCAAAAGGTAAAGACTTTAGAGACTCTTGAGACAACACTTAATCAATATACTCATTTTGAAAAATCGACATTAGAAAAAGTCACTGAATTACGTCAGCAAATTCTTAATTTAAATGTAAATAACACTGATATTTCTCAGCTCCAACAAATTGAGAAAATGAGCAAAGAACTAATTCGCAGCTTAAATATTGTTGTTGAAAACTACCCTGAGCTTAAAGCCGATTCACTCTATAGCAAGATGATGGACGACATTCAGGAACAAAACGAAAATGTAGGTGCTGCGATTAGTATCTTTAACCGTAATGTCGAGCTGTTCAACAACCAGATTGAAGTATTCCCTAACAATCTTATCAATACACTAACTTTATCCAAGAAAGCGATTCGCCCTTTTAAGGATAATCTTGTTAATGAAAATTTTGACTATAAACCTAATTTTTAATAGGAAAAAAACGGCCCCTAACCTGTCGGAAATTTTATCTATTTTATAACCAGCTACATTTAGTAGTAGAACTACATCGCAGAATCAAGGAAAATAGCTCTCTTTTTAGCAGCGAACTGTTTCTTCGCCTCTGCTCGTGTTCAGGATTTTTAGATGAAGTTTGAAAAATTAGGTCAGTCGGGGCGCGCCCGTCGTGGTCGTTTAACTTTAGAGCATGGTGTTGTTGAAACACCTGTTTTTATGCCAGTGGGGACTTACGGCACAGTCAAAGGTATGCTACCGCGTGATATCGAAGACATTCAGGCACAAATTATTTTAGGAAATACCTTCCATTTATATTTGCGTCCGGGTCTTGAAGTGATTAAAGAACACGGCGGTTTGCATAACTTTATTAAATGGGATAAGCCAATTTTGACTGACTCTGGCGGTTTCCAGGTTTTTAGTCTTGGCGCAATGCGCAAAATCAAAGAGGAAGGTGTTACTTTCCGCTCGCCGATTGATGGTTCAAAAGTGTTTCTATCGCCTGAAATTTCTATGGAAATTCAGCAGGTATTGAACTCTGACATCGTCATGATTTTTGATGAATGTACACCTTATCCTGCAACACATGAAGAAGCACAAAAATCATTGCAGCTTTCTTTACGCTGGGCAAAACGTTGTAAAACCCATCATCATGATGAACTCAAAAATAAGAATGCGTTATTTGGCATTATTCAAGGCGGTATGTATGAAGACTTACGTGATGAGTCTTTAAATGGCCTTCTTGAAATTGGCTTTGACGGTTATGCGATTGGCGGCTTATCTGTAGGTGAACCTAAAGAAGAGATGATCAAAGTTTTAGATTATCTCCCAAGCAAAATGCCACAAGATAAACCGCGTTACTTGATGGGCGTTGGTAAGCCGGAAGATATCGTTGAAGCGGTGCGCCGTGGTGTCGATATGTTCGACTGTGTAATGCCAACCCGTAATGCGCGAAACGGTCATTATTTTGTCACTGATGGTCTGGTACGTATTCGTAATAGTAAATATCGCCATGACCAAAGTCCGCTCGATCCACATTGCGATTGCTACACTTGTAAGAACTTTACCCGTGCTTATCTATTCCATCTTGAAAAATGTGGAGAGATGTTAGCGTCTATGCTCGGTACCATTCATAACTTACGTTATTACCAACGTTTAACTGAAGGTATGCGTGATGCATTAGAGAATGGCACATTTGATGAATTTGTTCAGGACTTTTATGCCCGTCGTGGTTTAGAAGTTCCACCATGTCCGGTTGATGAATAAGCCCGATTTGCGCTCAACCTCAAGACAAGGTAAATTGCAAAACGAATTAGGATTATGTCAGGTATCTGACTCATATTTTTAACTTTAGGAAATCAAAATGAGCTTTTTAATTTCTGCTGCACATGCAGCACCGGCAGCTGGCCCAACTACAGGTATTTTGCCAAACATCTTGATGATTGTTGTATTCGTTGCAATCTTTTATTTCTTAATTTGGCGTCCTCAAGCAAAGCGTGCTAAAGAGCACCGTTCTTTAATCGAAAGCTTAGGTGTAGGTAGTGAAGTTGTGTTCGCTGGTGGTTTAATGGGCAAAGTGACCAAAATTGAAGGTGACTATGCAGTTGTTGAACTTAGCCGTGGTGTAGAAGTAAAAATTCAGCGTGCCAGCGTAATTTCAGTATTACCTGAAGGCACTCTAAATAACCTTTAATCATAAAACAGTCGTGCTTTAGCACGACTTTTTCATTTAAGAAGAAAGCGAATGCGTTACCCTGCATGGAAATATTTACTGATTCTGGTTGTTCTGGTAGTCAGTACATTATACGCACTGCCTAGTCTATATCCGGATGAGCCCGCCGTTCAAATTTCCGGTGCCAAAGCTGGTACCCAAATTGATCAAAGTGTGGTGCAAAAAGCAGAGCAAATTTTAAAAACAGCAAATATTGCAAGTCACGATAATACTTTTACAAATAATGCTGCCCTCTTGCGTGTCAGCTCTTCTGAAGCGCAGTTGAAAGCAAAAGAAGTATTACGCCGTGACTTAGGTGATCAATATGTTGTTGCCCTAAACCTTGCACCAACCACACCGGAATGGTTGCAAAAAATTGGGGCAAAACCAATGAAACTTGGTTTGGACTTACGTGGTGGTGTCCACTTCTTGCTTGAAGTAGATATGGACAAAGCCGTTGCCCAACGTATGGAAACCTCTGCCACTGATTTGCGTCGTCAGTTCCGTGAAAACAAGATCAAATTTAATAATCTTGCATTAACAAACAATGTAATCACTGTTCAATTTGCTGACAATGCTGACCGTGATGCAGCAATGGATTTTCTACGTCGTAATGGGAATGAATATACCCAGCAGGCATTAGCAAGCTCTACAGGTTCTACTTTAAAGCTTACTTATACCGATGTACGTCGCCAAGAAATCCAGTCATATGCGGTAAACCAAAACTTAACAACATTACGTAATCGTATTAACGAACTTGGTGTTGCAGAAGCATTGGTACAAAGTCAGGGTAGCAACCGTATTGTTGTTGAATTACCGGGTGTACAAGATACTGCTGAAGCTAAACGTGTTTTAGGCCGTACTGCAAACCTCGAATTCCGTTTAGTTTCTGACTCAAATGATCAATATATTGACCCATATACAGGTAAATATAATGGTCAACCTTTACCTCCGGGCACAGAAGTTTTTGCTTATGAGTCTTTAGATAGCGGTCGTCAACTTTTGTTGCAACGTAACCGTATCTTGACTGGTGAGCGTGTTCAAAATGCAAGCTCTGGCTTTAGCCAAGACTCTGGTGGTGCCGAGGTAAATATTACCCTCGACAGTGCTGGCGGTAAGCTTATGTCCGATGCAACTCGTAATGCTGTTGGTAAACGCATGGCGGTATTGTTCATCGAAAATAAGCAAAAAATTACTTATGTTACAGATCCAAAAACTGGTGCACAAACAGAAGTTCGTACTCCATACACTGAATCTGTAGTCATTAATGCTGCAACTGTTCAGGCTGTTTTAGGTTCAACTTTCCGTATTACCGGTTTAAGTTCTCCTCAAGAAGCATCAGAACTTGCATTAATGCTACGTGCAGGTGCTTTGGCTGCGCCAATGTATTTTGTTGAAGAACGTGTGGTTGGTCCAAGTCTTGGTCAAGAAAACATTGATAAAGGCGTATTATCAACTCAAATCGGCTTCTTGCTTGTTGCAATCTGGATGGTGGTTTTCTTCCGTCTATTCGGTTTAATCGCTAACTTTGCACTTGTTGTTAACTTGGCAATGATTTTAACAGTCATGTCATGGATTGGGGCTTCCCTCACCTTACCAGGTATTGCCGGTATCGTTATTACCATTGGTATGGCCGTCGATGCGAACGTATTGATATGTGAGCGTATCCGAGAAGAAATGCTCTGGGGAGCCTCGCCCAAACAAGCCATTGTGGCCGGTTATGATCGAGCTTATAACACCATTTTTGACTCGAACTTAACCACGTTCCTCGTTGCTTTCATTTTGTTTGCAATTGGTACAGGCCCGATCAAAGGTTTCGCCGTAACATTAATGATTGGTATTGTGTGTTCGATGTTTACTGCAATTACAGTGACTCGCGCAATTGTACAAATCATTTATGGCAAACGTCGTAACTTGAAAAAGTTGAGCATTTAAGGAGATCGATGATGACTAAAGTGACTCAACAAGATTCAAAACAATATGGACGTCCGGATGATGCAAAAATCATCCCGTTCATGAAGATTGCCAAACCTGCGGCAATCTTCTCGATCCTGATTACATTGGCGAGTATTTTCTTTATTGTAACTAAAGGTCTTAACTTAGGTTTGGACTTTACAGGTGGTGTTTCAGCTGAGCTTAACTATGCTCAACCAGCAAACCAGTCTGACGTTATTCAAGCGCTCGACAAAGCTGGCTTTAAAGATGCTGTAGTACAGACACTTGGTAGTAATAAAGACTTACTTGTGCGTATGCCAGTACAAGAAGTTAAGGTTGAAGATCTTAATAACGCGATTACTAAGGCTGTACAGCTGCCAAACAATGCCGCAGAAGTTCATAAAGTTGACTCTGTAGGTGGTCAAGTTGGTAACGAGCTTTATGTTCGCTCTGCTGGTGCGGTTGCTCTTGCACTTATTTTAATGTTGATCTACGTGACGATCCGTTTCGAGTTTAAACTCGCGATGGGTGCCGTGATGTCTTTATTCCACGACATCATCATTATTATTGGTGCTTTTGCATTATTCCAATGGCCGTTTGACCTTACAGTTTTAGCTGCGGTACTTGCTGTTATTGGCTTCTCGCTTAACGATAATATTGTAGTGTCAGACCGTATCCGTGAAAATTTCCGTAAAATTCGCGGTGCGACTCCTCGTGAAATCGTTGATATTGCTTTAACCGAAACTTTACGTCGTACCATTCATACATCAATGACCTTATTGCTAGTCGTTCTAGCAATGATGTTCTTAGGTGGCGATGGCTTACACTGGTTCGCTGTTGCAATGTTTGTTGGTGTCTTTGTAGGTACTTACTCTTCAATTTATATCGGTACAGCTTTTGCCTTATGGCGTGGTCTTAACCGTCAGGACTTCATCGTTCAGGTTAAACCTGAATTTGAAGATGACATTCCTTAAGTTGGATAAAGTAAGACACATAAAAAAAACCGCGATTAATTCGCGGTTTTTTTATTTAGAACATATTATTTACGGCGTAATGCATCCGAAATTGCTTCAACCAACTGTTGAGAAATTTCTTGTTTAGATGCTTTTTCTAACTCACGCTTTTTCATGTGATAGTTTTCAGCAAAGAAAACCGTCATCGCATTTTCATCAGAAGCAAAACCAATATCTGCACGCGATACATCGTTACATGCAATCATATCAAGTTTTTTAGCAACCAGCTTTCCTGCCGCATATTCTTCAACATTTTGTGTTTCAGCTGCAAAGCCCACCATAAATGGACGTTTTTCCTGACCAGCGATTGTTGCCACAATATCTGGATTTTTAACAAGGGAAACATTCAACTCATCCCCTGCCTTCTTAATTTTATGCTCGGCAACTTCTGCTACGCGATAGTCTGCGACTGCGGCGGTTGCAATGAAGATATCACAGCCTGTTTCTAACGAATCCATACTGATATCTAACATCTGTCTTGCAGAGGCAACATTTACTCTTTTTACACCATTCGGTGTATCTAAACTTACAGGTCCAGCAATCAGAGTCACTTGTGCACCAGCAGCGTAACAAGCAGCCGCTAAAGCAAAGCCCATTTTACCAGTACTGTGGTTCGAGATATAACGAACAGGGTCAATTGCTTCACGTGTTGGCCCAGCCGTAATGACAACTCGCTTACCTGCCAATAACCCAAATTTTTCAGCAATTGCACGTTGAGCCTGATGGAAATAGCCAGCCACTTGCTTAGCAATTTCTTCTGGCTCTGGCATACGGCCTAAACCAACATCACCACACGCCTGCTCACCTGCATCTGGCATGATCACATGCACACCATCTTCGACCAAGGTTTGTAAATTTCGTTGTGTAGCTTTGGCCGCCCACATTTGCTGGTTCATGGCAGGTGCAACCCATACAGGAGATTTTGTTGCCAAAAATACTGTACTGAGCAAGTCATCTGCTAAACCATGCGCAAATTTTGCCAAAGTATCGCAACTTGCAGGCGCAACCAGTAATAAATCAGCCCAACGTGCTAATTCAATATGTCCCATTCCAGCTTCAGCCGCAGGGTCTAAAAGTTCAGTATGGACAGGATTACCAGAAAGAGCCTGAAAAGTTAGTGGGGTAATAAATGCCTGAGCACCATGTGTCATGACCACACGCACATCAAAGCCATAATCTTTGAGGCGGCGGACTAAGATGGCACTTTTATAGGCAGCAATTCCGCCAGTAACAGCTAAAACGATGTTTTTATGAGGAATAACACTTAGATCGAAGCTCACGAACAGGATACCTTACTGTTGCAGTGGCGCTCACAATAGCATTAAATACGCGCAGACCCAAGATTGATTGGGCAAACAAAATAAAATTTTAAGCGAATTATGCTGGGGAATATGAATACTTCTATTAAAAATTGGCCCGAACAAGAGCGGCCAAGAGAACGGTTATTGCAACAAGGCCCTCAAAGTCTCTCTGATGCAGAGCTATTGGCGATTTTTCTTCGCTCAGGTTCAAGGCAACATTCAGCAGTCGAATTATCACGTTTACTCATTCAACATTTTGGTAGTCTAAATGCAGTATTTGATTCATCGTTAAGTGAATTAACTCAATTTAATGGAATTGGAGCAACGAAATATTCTCAATTACTGGCAGTCAAAGAACTCGGACGGCGTTATCTCGATCATCACTTTCAGAAGAATGATCTTAGTCTTCACTCTTCTGATTTAGTTTTGGATTATTTACGCTATGAATTAAAAGGTGAAAAACAAGAAGTCTTTGCTGTGCTGTGTCTAGACCCAGAATTAAGAAAGCTCCATTTTAAAAAGCTATTTTTTGGTTCAATGCAGCATTGTGCGGTCTCGGTCAATCAAACCTTACGCTACGCCTTACAACAACATGCTTGCCAGCTCGTTATTGCACACAATCATCCATTTGGTTCAGCACAGCCTTCTGCTGAAGATATTGCCTTAACTCAACAACTGGAAAATGCATGCAAGCTTGTCGAAATACACCTCTTGGATCATTTTATTATTTCTCCAGAAGGAAGCTTTTCATTTGCTGAACAACAACTGCTCAACCCCGCAACAATATCAGTTCAATAATATTGACAAAGCTTAACTAAGCCTAGAAGATCAAAACAAAAATAGTGATGCTTAAAATAAAATGATTGTTCGTGATCAACCTAGTATTTTCAAAGTTTTATTCTCTTGGCGAGGGACGATTTTACCCAAAATTCTCCCCTCCTTAGGGTTTGTTATGTTGATCTCAGCAATCATTGGTGGCGTGGAATATATCAACCTTTATCGCTTTCCAGAGATTCCCTTGGTTGGCTTTACTCTGATTGGCGTCGTGCTTTCTATTTTCTTAGGATTTAAAAATACTGCGTGTTATGACCGTTGGTGGGAAGCCCGAAAATTATGGGGTGTTTTAATTGCAACTTCGCGCCATTTTGACCGTGACTGCCGAATTTTGACTCAGGCCCGCCGTGAACGTGTCATTCAACATGTGATTGTTTTTGCTAATGTGTTACGTGATCGTTTACGTCGTCAGACTGCGAACCCAAATGAGTTAATACAAACCAGTGGTATGAGCCAGCAAGCACTCACCCAACTCTATCAGCAAAATAATGCCCCTCAGTACACGCTGAGCCTCATTCACTGGGAATTATTACAAGCACTTAAAGAAGGTGAAATCTCTGACATCATCTATGCACAGATGAATAAAAATGTTTCAGATTTAAGTGTAGTACAAACTGGCTGTGACCGAATTGCCAATACACCTATTCCATTTGCCTATTCAGTTTTGCTCAATCGCACTGTCTATTTTTTCTGTTTTATGTTGCCGTTTAGTCTTGGTTCATTGCTTGGTTTAGCAACACCTTTACTGGTTGGAATTTTGGCATATACATTCTTAGGGCTTGATGCACTAAGCTCGGAAATTGAAGAGCCTTTTGGTACTCAAAGCAATGATTTACCTTTAGACGCCATGGTGCGTAGTATCGAAATTGAACTTTTAGGAACACTAGGCAAACCTACACCTCCTCCAATTCAAGCTCAAGATAATAACTTACTATAAAGTCTTAGAGAAAACGCTCCCAAACACCTTGCTGATTAGCCGTTGGTTTAGGTGTATTTCCCAATTTAATCCATGGCATATTTTCACCATGAAAATCACTGCCAATTGATACGGCTAATTGATGTTGCTCAATCATCCGATCAACCATTTGGCGAGTAGATAACGTTTCCATAGGTGGAGGTAACTCAATTGCATCTCCACCTGAAGTTGCGAACAATTCAATTAAATATCGAATGTTCGTTGCAGATAAATCATAACGAGTTGGGTGAGCTAAAACTGCCAGACCTTTACTTTCATGAATCACATCAATTGTTTCTTTTAATCCTAACCCTTCAAACTTAACAAAGGCTCGTCTTCCCTCTTTTAAGAAACGATCAAATGCTTGTTGAGGACGGGTTACTACATTCTTCTCGACCAGTGTTTTAGCAATATGGGTTCTTGTCACTCGATCGGCCTGATTTTCCACTTTGGCAAGAACATCTTCATAAATCTGAAAACCAATACATTTTTCTAATAAATCACAAATGACTTGAGCTCTTTGTGCTCGTACTCTTTTTTGTTGTTCTAATGCTTCTAAAATTGGTGCTTCATCTTGCATGTTTAAAGCAACAATATGTACGCCATAACTCTTTTTGGTTGTTGGGCGTGACCACTGACTCGAAATCTCAGTACCAGAAATGATTTTTAAATCATGACCTTGCGCAGCAATTCTAGCTCGCTGCAATCCGTCCATTGTATCGTGATCAGTTAAAGCCAAAGTATGCAAATTCACATCAATAGCAGCTTGCACCAGTAATTCCGGAGACAAAGTTCCATCAGAAATATTGCTATGTGTATGTAAATCTATGCCTTGCATCTTTTATACTATGCCATTCACCAAACCTGATCAGATACTCTAACATGAAAGCACTTCTGGACTTTGTTCCATTAATTATTTTCTTCTATTTATATAAAACAGTTGATCCAGCTAACGCACAGCATCCTTTACTTAAACTGATCGGGTCTGCTGGCGGTGCAGATAATAATAATATTCTTGTAGCAACTACTGGTCTAATTATTTCAATGCTCGTGGTATATGGTGCCTTATTTGTTTTCCAAAAATTCCGTCTAGATAAACAACAATGGTTTGTATTGTTTATGACTGTGATTTTTGGTGGCATCACGCTCATGCTAAGTGATGATTTCTATATTCGTCTGAAAGCTGCAATTTTAAATTTGGTTTTTGCAGGCGCATTCTTGGTTTCACCTTGGTTTGGTAAAGACCGTAAGCCACTCATACGACGTTTATTTGATCCTATTTTAGAGTTAAGTGAAAAAGGTTGGAAAAATCTAAACTTCGCCTGGGCAGTCATGTTTGTAGTGATGTCTTGTTTACATGTGTTCTTCGCATTTTTATTTCACGGCGGAAAATATTGGGGCGAATTTACTGCATTTGGTGACATGATTGTGATGTTTTCATTTATCATTATTCAGTTCATTATTTTACGTAAACATTTTAAGTCACCAGACGCTTAAAGTGGTTCCTGATTGATTATAGAGATACGATTACATGCCTTTTTTTGTTCTAAGCTGTACCGATAACGAAGGAACTTTAGAGAAACGCTTAGCAGTACGCCCTCAGCATATCGAACGTCTACAAAAACTCGATGATGAAGGCCGCCTTGTTACAGCGGGTGCTATGCCAAAAGATCCTAATGATCCACAAGCAGGCTTCTATGGTAGCACCATGATTGTTGAATTCGACAGTCGCGAAGCATTAGATGAATGGTTAAAAGAAGAACCATTTCTCAAAGAAGGCATTTATGCCCATATTGATGTAAAACCGTTCAATAAAGCATTTCCAAAAGGGTAATCGCATGCAGCCTGCAATCAAAAGCTTTCTTGGCTTGTGTTTGATATGTTCAATTGCTGGAGCAGTTGAACCTGCTGCAACACCAGCAACACCTCCTCCAAGCGCGCCTTCAACTCAGGCAGCTAAACCCGCTCCTACAGCACCAACTGGTATAAAAACAGCGACTACAGCTCAACCACTTACAGCTGAACAACTCGTAAAGAATAAGCAACAGCAAGATGCGAAAATCAAAGCTCTAGTTCAAGATCAGGCATCTCGCTTAAAACAGTTAGAACATGCCAATCTTGAAGCACTTGCTCAGAACCAAGAGCTACAGTTAAAAAACGACAGTCTCTCTGTTCAGGTTCAAGTCTTACAAAGCGAACGTAGTGCACAAATGTTTTTATATGGCGCTGTTACCTTAGCGGGAGGCGTATTGCTAGGATTCTTTATCGCTAGTTATATCCATACAAAACGTCGACGCCAGTGGTAAATCGAAACAATCTATTAAACCAAATGAACGTATCAAACCGTATCCAAACAGCAGAACTGGACTGGGAACTCATCGATGGTATCGAGGTTCCCATTTCCAAACAATTTGGTGATGTCTATTTCTCTAAAGATAATGGCTTACTTGAAACACGACATGTTTTTCTAAATGGTAATGACTTATCAGAACGCTTAGCCCATCTAAAAGATTTTGAATATTTCAGTGTAGGAGAAACCGGTTTTGGTACAGGTTTAAACATTCTTGCACTCTGGCAACTTTGGCAACAAGTTCGTCCAGACAATCAAAGTCATTTACATGCAATTAGTGTTGAAAAATTTCCCTTAAGTAAAGCTGACCTTATTCGTGCTTTAAATGTCTGGGATGAGCTTAAACCACTTGCAGAGCAGTTAATTGAACAATATCCGCTCCCTATTGCTGGATGTCATCGCTTAACTTTTCCAAACGAGCGTTTTAGCATCGACCTATGGTTAGGAGATGCGCAAGACATTTTCCCAAGTATGGCTAAAACCAAAGCAGTAAATGCTTGGTTTTTAGATGGCTTTGCACCCTCTTGCAATCCAGAACTGTGGGAACAAAACGTTCTAAACCATATTGTTCGTCTTTCTGACTATGGCAGCACATTTTCCTCTTTTAGTGTCGCGGGTGTTTTAAAACGTGGGCTAAAGGCGCACGGTATTAGTATTTCTCGTCCACGTGGTTTTCGGCATAAACGGGAAATGCTCAAAGCAATCTGGAATCCGCCTCAATCTGATGATGAATCCTCACAATTAGACCAAGTTCAGTCATTGGGTAAAGAACAGCAGCATATTGCGATAATTGGGGCCGGTGTAGCAGGTTTAACTACGGCGTGGGCATTTGCAGCACGCGGGCATCAAGTCACCTTATATGAGCAAACAGAAGCATTATCTGGCGCTTCTGGAAACCCTTTGGCATTGCTTAATCCTAAACTATGTCCGATTGAACAAAGCCATGAACATCTCATGACTTTAAGTTGGCAACATGCCTTAAATTTTTATAAAAATTTTCAAGCATTCCGCCCACTTCAAATACAACAAATCGCATTGAAAAATGCAGAGGAACTTCTCGATCTTGTAAACCAATATCCAGCAGAAGTTGTTACCCATTCAACAAACTCACTTGAAACTACGTACTCAAGTGTTTCACTGAACGAAGCGGGTTCTGTTTCACCACATCAACTACGTGATGAAATTTTACAAAACCCTTTAATTGCTCTAAAAATTGCCCATGTCACAGCACTGGTTCCTTTTGAAAATAAAGTTCAATTGCAGGCTAGTAATGAGATTATTGCTGAAGCAGACCATGTTGTTGTGTGCTGTGCTCGGGGAAGTGCTGCTTTATTTGAAAGCTATCCACAGTTAAAACCAATACGCGGACAAGTGAGCTGGGTTAATAATTCTTTTGCTCCCCTGCCTTTAAATGAAGCTTATAGCTATGGTGGATATTGCATGCAACTTGATGCTTCACAGATGATTTTAGGTGCATCTTTTTACCCAAATCGTGAAGATCAAGATGTACTTACCGAAGACCATGTGCATAACTTTGAATTAATTCACAGCGTATTCCCTGCATATGCAGAAAAGTTACCATCAACTTCGACGTGGCAAGGCCGTGCATCTATCCGTGCACAAAGCTTAGATTATTTTCCTCTGGTTGGAAAAATGCTTGAGAATAGTCGAATTGCTACTTTTGCTGGTCTTGGTTCTAAAGGCTTTCTATTTGCTCCGCTATGTAGCGAGATCTTAGTTGCCCAGATATTAGGAGAGGCTTGCCCAGTACCGGACAACTTATTACAAAAATTGAATCCGCAACGATTCCAAAAGAAAGTAAAACCTAAAAAGCCATATTTCAAACCGCAGTAGTCTTCTTCAATAAAAAAGCACCCTAAGGTGCTTTTTTTTATGCGCCCTGCTCTAGAGGCAAGCCAGCATCACGAGCTGCACGTGTCCCCCCCATCAGCACGACATATTCACGCGAGGCATCCAATCCTTCTAGTTTCTCAGCTGCACGAGGAGCTTTGCTACCACCACCACATAAAATATAAATCGGCTGACCCGCAGAGACCTGGTTCAAAATATCAGCATTCAAATCATTAATCGGGCGATTCACCGCACCTTTAACATGCCCTTCTGCATAAGCATTAGTATCACGGACATCCCAGATAACAGCATTTTCTGGGAATTCAAATGTTGTAATTTCTTGTTTACGGATCATTGTGCACTCCTTTGATGTAAACAACACTTGGCAAATGAAGAAAACCCTCTTAGCATCTCAAATATTCTTTCACTTTGTAAAGGTCTAAACTATGCCTTCTTTCGATATTGTCTCTGAATTAGAGTTATTTGAGGTTAATCATGCTGTACAAAACACACAAAAAGAGATTGCAACACGCTTTGACTTCCGTGGTCATGATGTTTCAGTCGAAATAAACGAAAAAAATAAAGAAATTAAAATCAGTACAGAAAGCGATTTTCAGTGTGAACAAGTTTACAACATGTTAGAAAATCACTTTTATAAACGTAAAATTGATGTACAAGCACTTGATCCGCAAAAAGCCGCTGCTTCAGGCAAAAATTTTGTACAAGTCATTAAACTTAAAGACGGTCTTGACTCAGATACTGCAAAAAAAATTAATAAAGCCATTAAAGAAAGTGGCGTTAAAGTGCAATCTTCTATCCAAGGCGACAAAATTCGTGTAACAGATAAAAAGCGTGACACTTTACAACAAGTCATGAATTTTTTACGTGAACAGCAATTTGGTGTGCCATTACAGTTTAATAACTTTAAAGATTAATCTCTTTTCGTGACATTCAAAGCTAAGGTAATTCCATGTCTCAATCCAATCGTCTATCAAAACTGGTAAAAGCGACTTCAAAATTCCCTAAAGGTATTCGGAGCACGCTTTGGAGCAAGGCGTTTGGTCGTATCGTGCCAATGGTGGGTACAGCAAATATCCGCTATCTGGAAGTAGACTCAAACCACGTTATTGTCCGTTTAGAAAACCAGAAAAATATGCAAAATCATATTAAAGGAGTCCATGCTGCGGCGATGGCTCTTTTAGCAGAAACTGCAACAGGTTTCCTAACGGGTTTACATATTCCTGATAACCGCATTTTATTAATCAAATCATTGCATGTAGATTATTTAAAAGTGGTTGAAGGCGGTTTGACTGCTACAGCAACATTGTCTGCTGAACAGCAAAAGTTTATTGCAGCTAATGAGAAAGGTGAACTTGTGATTCCGGTTACAGTCATTGATGATGCAGGCAATGAACCAATCCAGTGCCAAATGCTGTGGGCATGGTTACCGAAACGTAAGAAATAATAACTAATCTAAAGTACTTTTAGATTTTTATTTGCCTCAAGATATAAAAATTATTTTTTGTATCTTGAGGTTAAAAATGAAAAAAACACTGATTCTTTCCTCTTTATTTACCAGTTTAATATTTACAACAATAACGACTCATGCGACTGAATCTCACGTTAAAACCAGTAAATTAACTTCGACCAAATCCGAAGCGATAGATAAAGTAAGCGCTCAAAACAAAAGAATAGTCATCGACTTTTATGAAGGCGTCTTTTTAAAACATAAAGTCAAAGAATATGCAGACCGTTATATTGGTCAGCAATACATTCAGCACAATCCTAATGTGCCAGATGGGAAAGCACCTTTCGTTAATTTCTTCACTGAAAAATTCCAAAAGAATCCTCAAGCTAAAAATGAGATTAAACGCGCGATTGCTGAAGGTAATCTTGTCGTTTTACATGTCCATTCGACTGAAAATGAAAAAGATCGAGGAAGAGCGATTATTGATATATTTCGTGTCGAAAATGGAAAAATCGTAGAACATTGGGATGTGATACAAAATATTCCTGAGCAAAGCAAAAATACCAATACGATGTTTTAATTCTAAAAATGAGTTCTTTATCTAAATTAAAAATCAAAGCCTGAATACTGATATTCAGGCTTTCTACGTTTTATTGAGTATCTAAAAACTTTTGTCTTGCTTCTTCTGGTATTTGACGCTTATTACCTTTTACATCTACTGCTACAAAGGTAAAGACTCCTTCAGTAATACGTATTGGCTCACGAGAGTCATCATGACTATCCCAAACTTCAATTTGCATCTGAATAGAAGTATTTCCAACTTTTAAGATTTTGGTATAGCAGCTAATGACAAAGCCAACCTTTACCGGAACCAAAAAGGTCATTTGATTAATGGAAATCGTAGCACAACGGCCACGACTGAAACGTTCTGCGTGAATTGCTCCAGCCAAGTCCATTTGTGACACAATCCATCCACCAAACACATCACCACTCCAGTTTGTATCTGCTGGCATGGCAATCGTTTGTAAGGATAAAATTCCTTCTGGTTTGGTATAAGCTTCTGACACCTTAGCTCCCGAAATTCGTTTGAAGTTGTTGATCGAGCCACTGCTGCAATTCAGGCGCACGTAATGCACCGCTAATACGCGCGACCTCTGTCGTTTTATTCATTAAGACAAGTGTCGGAATACTTCTCACATGAAAAGCTTGGCTCAAGCGAGGAGATTCTTCGGTATCAATCTTGGCAAAAATAACGCCTGGATTCTGTTTTGCGACCTGCGCAAAATGTGGAGCCATCATTTTACAGGGTCCGCACCATTCTGCCCATAAGTCTATGAGAATAGGTAAATCACTATTCGTGATGTAGTTACTAAAATTTTGCTCATTTAGTTCAATAGGTGCAAGCGGTAGTAATGGCTGATGACATTGCCCACAGCTTGGTTGTTCAGGAAGTTTTTCTTCCGGAACTCGGTTTTTAGCACCACACGATGCACATACAATAATCATTTACATCACTCCTATATGCTGATGTAAAAATTCTAATTGGGTTATCACTGCTTTTTCAAACCATGAACCGTGATAGATATCAAAATGTTTCATATCCCACTCATGATAACTCACAAAAGGTGCAATATTTGTCGCGGCTTCGCGACTGGACTCAATAGGAATAAGTGAATCTTTTTGGGCTGCAATAAATAAAACTGGAATATTAATCTGACGTACAACCTGAATTGGACGGTATCGCATCAAATTAAAAAATACACGAGCTGGGACTTCCCCACTCCAATAATAGTCAGGATTTACAATCGATAGATAGCCATAATAACTATCTGCTGTAGGCATAAAGCATAAATTATGTTGATCAACCACAGGCAACCTCTTTGGATTAAGTCCCATTTTTGATCCCATATAATCCTGACTCGATAACTTCAATGCTTGAGGATAACGTTGCAAAGGATAGAGCTTGGCTGTTTCAGCACCATCTACATAAGGAATTTGCACTAAAATTGCCTGAATATTCTTTAATTCAGAAGCTAGGCTTAGCGCATATCCGCCACTTAAAGAAGTTCCCCACAGCACAATCCTTCGGTTATCTACAAACTTACAGGTCGAAGCATATTGAATAACGGTCTTCCAATCTTCTAATTGGGAATTGATTGAGACCATTTCTCTAGGCTTGCCAGTGCTCCCACCCCAATATCGATAATCAAACAAAATAACAGCATAACCTGCTTGAGCGAACCGCTGAGCATATTGGATGAGTTTAAATTGACGCAACGCAGCAAAACCATGGGCCATAATAATTACGGCAGATTTCTTATTTGTTTTAGGAATATAAAAATCAGCTGCGATCGTTTCCTGACCACATGGAACATATAAAGGCTCAACCGTATAAGCGTGCATATGTGCTCCGTTGAAATAGAATATGAATAACCAATTTTAAAATAGCGCGATGATCGTTTTTAAAATTTATAACTTAGCTATAAGACATAACTTTCTCAGTCAGAACAACACAAGAGTGTCTTGTATCTCAGGTTAAGCTTAATGCTATGATACAGCATAAGAGGTTTTGTTAAATTTTGGAGTGACGAAATGTCAGATAATGTTGGTTTCGCAGGTCAAATTGGCCCAGAGCATGTTGGCCAAGTTGTAGAAAAAGGATTTAAATCGATTATCAATAATCGACCAGATATGGAAGGCGGCCCAGAACAGCCTACAAGTGCTCAAATTGAAGAAGCAGCACGCCAAGTAGGTTTAGACTATGTTTATCAACCTGTTGTAGCTGGACAAATTACAGAACTCGATGTACGTACTTTTGCTAATCATTACAATGAGTTGCCAAAACCTGTACTTATGTTTTGCCGTACAGGAAACCGTTCAAATAATCTATATCAATTAGCAAAACAGATGGATTTATTAGACGACTAATTTTAAGAAATTAATATTCCATAAAACCCTATTTCTTCTTTAAAGTAGGGTTTTTTGATAACTTATTTTGCATATCTCTGCACGAATTCAACAGAACTAAAAATAATATTGATCTAAAGTATTTAAATCTTTTTTGAATCATTTATTAATTTTTATGAATAAATTTATATTCGCTCTTTTAAGCTGTTTAATTCTTACAGCATGCTCCTCAATGCAAGTAAAACCTACGGTTGGAGTAACTATGGGTACAAGAATTTAATTAGCTAATTGCTTATAAATATAATGAGCAACCTCATGAAATATATGTTATTTTATAAATCTAAAAAATTATTTTAAATAACTTATCATTTTAATTGGGGATAATGATGAAACTTACTCATGGGGTATGTGGGATTACTTTGGCTGCTTTTTTGACAGCTTGTGGTGGAGGTGGCGGTGATGGCTACTATAACCAAAATTCAAGTTCTGGCTCTACAACAACACCAACCACACCATCAACAGATCAAGAGTTGGCTACTTCTGTTTTAAATAGTGTAAAGCAAGAAGGAAAATATTTGTTTGGCGCCTATGATCTTAACGATGAAAAACTATCAAAAGGTTACATTGACCACGCACTAGACACCTTCGCTCAAGGTCCACTCAAGTTAACCTTAGATATTCGCAAAGTAGATCTCACTAAATATTCAGATCACTATCGTGACCAATGTTTTAAAGATAGTACTACCGACTATCGCGCCTGCTACGTTTTTAAAGGGGAAGAAATAAAATCATTACTTACAGGTTATAATGATTGGGATTTTGATATTACAGCAGATGATTTAAAGAATATTAAACTCGCCTCTGACAATATCTCTCCAAATCTACAGGAATATCAATCGAATACCAGAATTTATATTTTTCAAAATGAAAATAATGATAAAAACTTCCAAGATGTAACAATTACTGGAGCTTTTGCATATCCATTCCAACAATCATGGGAACTCCAACAAACCAAACAAAAAAGATTTGTATTAATTAACTCAACGACAAGCGATTATAAAATTACCACAACGGCCACTGTTCAAGATCCACAAACAGGTCAACCAACCGAAAAAGAAGTTACTACCGGTGCAATGAGTGTATATAAAGATAATACATCAACTGATGGTGACTTATATGTAATTCAAGGGGGATCTGGTTTTAACGTACTTATTAATGATAACCCTAATGTTCCTTACGCAGAACCAATTTCATTTGTTGTAAATTCGACTCCAGGCAATACGAATAACGCGACATATCAAGTAAAACTCAATGGTAATAAAGTATTAAGTTTACCTAGTATTACTGGTATAGAAGGAAGTCGCGTTGAGAATCAATCCCCCACAACGAATACACAGAAATTTAATGGTAGCATCTATCTTGAAGGACAAAATATTTTCACGTTTAAACAATCTCCGAATGGAACTGCATTAAATTTTAAACATGTAATTAATAGTATAAATATTGAAGGTCAATCTATTAATCAAAATGGAACCGTTTCAACTACTTTTAAATCACCTTTTGAGCAAAAATTTACATTTTAAAGTTAAATAACTAGAACCAAACCCTCTGTTCAAGAGGGTTTTTCTGTATATTCTAAATATCTATTAAAATAGCTTAATGACAATGTTCGATATTATTATCATTGGTGCAGGTACTGCTGGTATTAGTGCATATAAAGAAACCGTTAAACATACCAATAATATTTTAATTATAAATGATGGACCATGGGATACCACTTGTGCTCGTGTAGGTTGCATGCCAAGTAAAGTCCTCATCTCTACAGCAAACCGTATGTTTGACATTCAAAATGCTCAAGAGGTTGCTTTGGATGTATCTGCAAAAATTAATACAAATCAAGTGATGCAGCACGTACAAACTTTACGTGACCGTTTTACACAAGCAACATTAAAAGATGTAGAACAATGGCCTGCAGAACATAAAATTTCTGGTAAAGCACATTTTATTGATTCACAAACTGTAGAAGTTAATGGGCAACAGTACCAATCAAAAAGTTTTATTCTCGCTGTCGGTTCAACTCCTAATTATAATCAAACCTGGAAGAAAGAACTTGGTAATCGGCTTATAACAACAGATCAAATATTTGAGTTAAAAACGCTACCTAAATCTATCGCTGTCATTGGAAGTGGTGTGATTGCCCTTGAGATTGCTCAAGCAATGCATCGTTTAGGTGTAGAAACTACAATCTTTGCCCGTAGTAAACGAATTGGAGTACTTACTAGTTCTAGGCTTCAACAACTTGCACAAAAAGAGCTAGGCAAAGAGTTAAAAATTCTATTCGAGACTCTACCAAGTGAAGTTAAATGCAGTGAGGAAAATGCTTTATTAACTTACCAACTTAATGAAACAGAGAAAACTATCAAAGTCGAATATGTTTTAGCAGCAACAGGCCGTACAAGTTTAATTGATACTTTAAAACTAGAAAATATTGATAATTCTTTTAAAGATATTAAGTTATTACCTATAAATGCAAAAACTAAGCAGTTAGATACATATCCAATTTTTATTGTTGGTGATGCTTATACCTCAACACCACTGCAACATGAAGCAGCACATGAAGGGAAAAAGGTTGTATATAACTGTTTGAATTATCCACTGGTTAATTCAGTTAAGACGCTTACTCCATTAGGAATTGTATTTAGTCATCCTGAAATGGCGATCGTCGGGCAAAGTTATAAACAACTAAAAGACAATGGTATAGACTTTATTACAGGTGAAGCCTCTTATGAACGGCAAGGAAGAGCTATCGTTCTTGGGAAAAACAGAGGTGCAATTGAAGTTTATATAGAGAAAGGAAGCCAAAAACTTTTGGGTGCAGAGTTATTTACAGAAGCAACTGAACACATGGCTCATCTATTAAGCTGGATAATAGGTGAAGAACTGACTTTAAATGACATTCTAGAGAAGCCTTTCTATCACCCTACTCTAGAAGAAGGTCTTCGTACTGCTTTAAAACATGCTCGCAGACAGTTGAAATAATCAATTTAGAAGAGCTCTCTTAATAAAATCTGGCTCTTCTATACATTAAATTGTTTTCATTAATTTAATTCATGCATAAAGAAACACCCCGGTTTCTTTCGAGACCGGGGTGTTAGAATAATGAGCTGGCGATGACTTACTCTCACATGGGAAACCCCACACTACCATCAGCGCTAAGAGGTTTCACTTCTGAGTTCGGGAAGGGATCAGGTGGTTCACTCTTGCTATGGTCGCCAGCACAACTGGTATGGATACTTGCATTGGTCTTAATGTGCCGATGCGTTTTCCAAATCTTTACAGATGGGCTGATTAAATCTTACTTTATTTGTTCATTTTAGCTAAGCGTATAACTAAATCAAGTTGCTTTGCATATTAATGAATCGATTGATGCTTTATATACAACTGCTTGGGTGTTGTATAGTCAAGCCTCACGAGCAATTAGTATTGGTCAGCTTCACATATCACTATGCTTCCACATCCAACCTATCAACGTCCTAGTCTCGAACGGCTCTTTAGAGGACATAAAGTCCTAGGGAAATCTTATCTTGAGGTAGGCTTCCCGCTTAGATGCTTTCAGCGGTTATCCCTTCCGAACATAGCTACCCGGCGATGCGACTGGCGTCACAACCGGTACACCAGAGGTTCGTCCACTCTGGTCCTCTCGTACTAGGAGCAGATCCTCTCAAATTTCCAGCGCCCACGGTAGATAGGGACCGAACTGTCTCACGACGTTCTAAACCCAGCTCGCGTACCTCTTTAAATGGCGAACAGCCATACCCTTGGGACCTGCTTCAGCCCCAGGATGAGATGAGCCGACATCGAGGTGCCAAACACCGCCGTCGATATGAACTCTTGGGCGGTATCAGCCTGTTATCCCCAGAGTACCTTTTATCCGTTGAGCGATGGCCCTTCCATACAGAACCACCGGATCACTAAGACCTACTTTCGTACCTGCTCGACTTGTGGGTCTCGCAGTTAAGCGCGCTTTTGCCTTTATACTCTACGCGTGATTTCCGACCACGCTGAGCGCACCTTCGTACTCCTCCGTTACTCTTTAGGAGGAGACCGCCCCAGTCAAACTACCCACCAGACATGGTCCTCGCCCCGGATTACGGGGCAGAGTTAGAACCTCAACATTACCAGGGTGGTATTTCAAGGACGGCTCCATTGGAACTAGCGTTCCAACTTCAAAGCCTCCCACCTATCCTACACAAGTAAGGTCAAAGTTCAATGTCAAGCTGCAGTAAAGGTTCACGGGGTCTTTCCGTCTAGCCGCGGGTACACTGCATCTTCACAGCGATTTCGATTTCACTGAGCCTCTGCTGGAGACAGCGCCGCCATCATTATGCCATTCGTGCAGGTCGGAACTTACCCGACAAGGAATTTCGCTACCTTAGGACCGTTATAGTTACGGCCGCCGTTTACTGGGGCTTCGATCAAGAGCTTCGCTTACGCTAACCCCATCAATTAACCTTCCAGCACCGGGCAGGCATCACACCCTATACGTCCACTTTCGTGTTTGCAGAGTGCTATGTTTTTAATAAACAGTTGCAGCGGCCTGGTTTCTGTGGCTGCCAATAGCTCAGACCGCAAGGGTCATCACCGTCAGCAGCGTACCTTCTCCCGAAGTTACGGTACCATTTTGCCTAGTTCCTTCAGCAGAGTTCTCTCAAGCGCCTTGGTCTACTCGACCTGACCACCTGTGTCGGTTTCGGGTACGATTCCTGTGTAACTGAAGCTTAGAGACTTTTCCTGGAAGCATGGTATCAGCCACTTCGCTGTACAAGTACAGCTTGCTATCAGATCTCAGCATAGAGCACCCCGGATTTGCCTAAGATGCATGCCTACTTCCTTCCACCTGGACAACCAACGCCAGGCTGACTTAACCTTCTCCGTCCTCTCATCGCATTACACAGAAGTATTGGAATATTAACCAATTTCCCATCGACTACGCCTTTCGGCCTCGCCTTAGGGGTCGACTCACCCAGCCCCGATTAACGTTGGACTGGAACCCTTGGTCTTTCGGCGAACGGGTTTTTCACCCGTTTTGTCGTTACTCACGTCAGCATTCGCACTTCTGATACCTCCAGCATACTTCTCAATACACCTTCATCGGCTTACAGAACGCTCCCCTACCACTTGACTAAAAGTCAAATCCGCAGCTTCGGCACATAGTTTTAGCCCCGTTACATCTTCCGCGCAGGCCGACTCGACTAGTGAGCTATTACGCTTTCTTTAAAGGGTGGCTGCTTCTAAGCCAACCTCCTAGCTGTCTATGCCTTCCCACATCGTTTCCCACTTAACTATGATTTTGGGGCCTTAGCTGGCGGTCTGGATTGTTTTCCTCTTGACTACGGACGTTAGCACCCGCAGTCTGTCTCCCGGATAGTACTCATAGGTATTCGGAGTTTGCATCGGTTTGGTAAGTCGGGATGACCCCCTAGCCGAAACAGTGCTCTACCCCCTATGGTATTCGTCCGAGGCGCTACCTAAATAGCTTTCGGGGAGAACCAGCTATCACCAGGCTTGATTAGCCTTTCACCCCTATCCACAAGTCATCCCCTGGCTTTTCAACGACAGTGGGTTCGGTCCTCCAGTTAGTGTTACCCAACCTTCAACCTGCTCATGGATAGATCGCCTGGTTTCGGGTCTATACCCAGCAACTAAACGCCCTATTAAGACTCGATTTCTCTACGGCTCCCCTATACGGTTAACCTCGCTACTGAATATAAGTCGCTGACCCATTATACAAAAGGTACGCAGTCACCGAACAAGTCGGCTCCCACTGCTTGTATGCATGCGGTTTCAGGATCTATTTCACTCCCCTCACAGGGGTTCTTTTCGCCTTTCCCTCACGGTACTGGTTCACTATCGGTCAGTCAGGAGTATTTAGCCTTGGAGGATGGTCCCCCCATATTCAGACAAGGTTTCACGTGCCTCGCCCTACTCGTCATCATTATGTGTGCCCTTTCGTGTACGGGAATATCACCCTCTACGTTCGCACTTCCCAGAGCGTTCCACTAAAACACACATAACTTAATGGGCTGATCCCCGTTCGCTCGCCGCTACTAAGGGAATCTCAATTGATTTCTTTTCCTAAGGGTACTGAGATGTTTCACTTCCCCTCGTTCGCCTTGCAACACTATGTATTCATGTTGCAATACCTACCTTAAAGTAGGTGGGTTCCCCCATTCAGAAATCTCCGGATCAAAGGATATTTGCCGCCTCCCCGGAGCTTATCGCAGGCTATTACGTCTTTCATCGCCTCTGACTGCCAAGGCATCCACCACATGCACTTAATTACTTGACTATACAACCCCAAACAGTCGTCAACACTTACAAGTGAGTGTTGTCCGTGCGATTCTTCATCGCTACTATCTGTTGTCTGTGTACTTAAACACTGTACAGCTTCAATCTAAATTCATATACCAAAACGCTTGATTCAGTTAATTTGCTAGTTCTCAATTCATCTAGATTAATTGCTTAATCCAAACTCTTGAGTGAACAATTTATTTCAGACTCAATTTTGCCAATCTGTTAATGAATAAACATGCCTTCGTCAGGTCATGCTTAATACCGTGATACTTAAATCACAGAAGTTAATAAATCAAGATCTTAATCTTTATTTACTAATTTCTGTAATCCGAACTTCTCTTAAGTTCTGGTGGAGACTAGGAGAGTCGAACTCCTGACCTCCTGCGTGCAAAGCAGGCGCTCTACCAACTAAGCTAAGTCCCCAGCTTACATCATCAGTCATGTATCTTTTATCTATAACTTCAACCAGTCAAAGTCATGGTGGGTCTGACAAGACTTGAACTTGTGACCCCACGCTTATCAAGCGTGTGCTCTAACCAACTGAGCTACAGACCCTCAGATACATCTATGAAGAACAACTTGTTGTGGATTCTTACCAATCGTCAATCTTTCGTTAAGGAGGTGATCCAGCCGCAGGTTCCCCTACGGCTACCTTGTTACGACTTCACCCCAGTCATCGGCCACACCGTGGTAACCGCCCTCTTTGCAGTTAGGCTAGCTACTTCTGGTGCAACAAACTCCCATGGTGTGACGGGCGGTGTGTACAAGGCCCGGGAACGTATTCACCGCGGCATTCTGATCCGCGATTACTAGCGATTCCGACTTCATGGAGTCGAGTTGCAGACTCCAATCCGGACTACGATCGGCTTTTTGAGATTAGCATCCTATCGCTAGGTAGCAACCCTTTGTACCGACCATTGTAGCACGTGTGTAGCCCTGGCCGTAAGGGCCATGATGACTTGACGTCGTCCCCGCCTTCCTCCAGTTTGTCACTGGCAGTATCCTTAAAGTTCCCGACATTACTCGCTGGCAAATAAGGAAAAGGGTTGCGCTCGTTGCGGGACTTAACCCAACATCTCACGACACGAGCTGACGACAGCCATGCAGCACCTGTATGTAAGTTCCCGAAGGCACCAATCCATCTCTGGAAAGTTCTTACTATGTCAAGGCCAGGTAAGGTTCTTCGCGTTGCATCGAATTAAACCACATGCTCCACCGCTTGTGCGGGCCCCCGTCAATTCATTTGAGTTTTAGTCTTGCGACCGTACTCCCCAGGCGGTCTACTTATCGCGTTAGCTGCGCCACTAAAGCCTCAAAGGCCCCAACGGCTAGTAGACATCGTTTACGGCATGGACTACCAGGGTATCTAATCCTGTTTGCTCCCCATGCTTTCGCACCTCAGCGTCAGTGTTAGGCCAGATGGCTGCCTTCGCCATCGGTATTCCTCCAGATCTCTACGCATTTCACCGCTACACCTGGAATTCTACCATCCTCTCCCACACTCTAGCTAACCAGTATCGAATGCAATTCCCAAGTTAAGCTCGGGGATTTCACATTTGACTTAATTAGCCGCCTACGCGCGCTTTACGCCCAGTAAATCCGATTAACGCTTGCACCCTCTGTATTACCGCGGCTGCTGGCACAGAGTTAGCCGGTGCTTATTCTGCGAGTAACGTCCACTATCTCTAGGTATTAACTAAAGTAGCCTCCTCCTCGCTTAAAGTGCTTTACAACCATAAGGCCTTCTTCACACACGCGGCATGGCTGGATCAGGCTTCCGCCCATTGTCCAATATTCCCCACTGCTGCCTCCCGTAGGAGTCTGGGCCGTGTCTCAGTCCCAGTGTGGCGGATCATCCTCTCAGACCCGCTACAGATCGTCGCCTTGGTAGGCCTTTACCCCACCAACTAGCTAATCCGACTTAGGCTCATCTATTAGCGCAAGGTCCGAAGATCCCCTGCTTTCTCCCGTAGGACGTATGCGGTATTAGCATTCCTTTCGAAATGTTGTCCCCCACTAATAGGCAGATTCCTAAGCATTACTCACCCGTCCGCCGCTAAGTGATAGTGCAAGCACCATCACTCCGCTCGACTTGCATGTGTTAAGCCTGCCGCCAGCGTTCAATCTGAGCCATGATCAAACTCTTCAGTTAAAAATCATTTTGCACCTTATTATAGACAAGGTGCCAATTCTGGCTCATCAATTTTCTGACTTAAATTTCGCTCAAATAAACTTCGAGTAATTTAAACCAATCAATCAATGATAATATTTCGATCGATCAATCAGTAAAAATCCACACAAGTTGTTCTTCAATTCTCTTAATGAT